>NZ_JAKJSW010000229.1:0-6142 GCF_050337375.1 Vibrio makurazakiensis
TATTTAAGGGTGTGTAACATCTATTTAAGGGTGTGTAACATCACGTATCTTTACATCAAAAGTTTAGCTGAGGCGTGTTTTGGTTTTGGTTTTGGTTTTGGTTTTGGTTTTGCAAAAATAGCCAATAGACGAATAGACGAATAAGCTAATAAGCGAATAAGCGAATAAGCGAATAAGCGAATAAAAAGTGGAAACCTCTCGCATCAAAACAGTTCACCTTGATCGCCTTTAGTGGGGGCTTGTTCACTAACTACCTGCACTTTTTGAGCAGCAACTTTCCTAATGTAGCGTTGTCGACATAGCTTAATAACATGCAGTTGTTGCGCAGGCGTCATGGTTAGCCAATTGAAACGCTCTTCTCGCTTTCGCATACAACCATTGCAATAGCCTTTATTATCGACAGTACATACTCCAACACATGGGCTAGGTACTTGAAAGAACTCTAATTGCTCCATAGCGTCCTCCTTTTTCCGCTACCATAGCCTAATTCAGTCAAAAACATGTTTCCATGACAATACACTGTGAAGCATACGAAACTATGACCTTATATTGACAAAAACAGTGTTTTATTGACTATACTCCTCCACATTAAGCAGCCACCTCTCACGCTGCTCAGTAACTTCAATCTGGAGTCTATTACTATGAAGTTTAGTTCAAAAAAATTATTGGCTGTATCAACGCTTCCTATTCTTCTTGCCGCTTGTGCAAGTAACGGTGACAACATGGCTGAAGTAACGCCAACAGATTTGCAACACCATAACTGGGAATTAGCGCAAATTGACGGTAAAGATATTGTTGTAAATGAACAGCAACAAGCTCCACGCCTTGAAGTTGCTGAAAAGATGACAGCGAATGGTAATGCTGGCTGTAACAACTTTTTTGGCCAAGCAGAGCTAAATGAACAAGGTCAGTTCCGCATCAAACAAATGGGCATGACGATGAAGATGTGTCCAGATACAGAAATGAACATCGAACGCGCTGTATCAGCAACACTATCTGATTGGAGTGACATCACTCTTACTAAAGATACATTAGTGCTTGAGAACGATGCTCACACTCTTACTTACACACTGCGTGACTGGGTTAACTAACTCCCTTAGTAACGAGTAATATTACAGATACGATTAAGGCGGCAGAGTATTCTCTAGCCGCCTTTTTTATCTTTAAAATTCCCCACACAGCTCTAACTCCCCCGCTTCACTTCCCTACGCTAATCCACGAATTATAAAAATGTCAGTATTCGTACTTATCTATGAAATTTATTCGAATCATTCACGGTCTGCTTACTACACATTCTTTTTCTGAGGAACAGCGGAAAATAGTGTTACGATTATATATACTTAATTACTTGAAACTATTAACAATAATTAAATAGATAACTTGGAACATTAGATCATTCATAATGTTACTCGATTTCGTTACCTAGCATGATGCTGCTTAACCTACCGCATGGAACACACTATGAAAAAACTGCTTTGTTTAATGGGCTTATTTTTAAGCTCTCACTCACTCGCTCAAAACGAGGATTGGCTTGAAGTTGAAGAAAAGGCTCAAGGACAAACTGTCTACTTTCACGCGTGGGGTGGCAGCCAAGAAATCAATAACTACATTCAGTGGGCAGGAAAACGGTTACAGCAACAACATGGTGTCACTCTTAAGCATGTCAAAGTAACCGACATCGCTGAAACAACTCCTCGTCTCATTGCAGAAAAAGCCGCAGGAAAAACGACAGGCGGTAGCGTTGATTTGGTATGGATCAATGGTGAAAATTTCAAATCAATGAAAGACAACCAGCTATTACATGGACCATTCGTTGAGCAGTTACCAAACTGGCAGTATGTTGATAAATCTTTACCCGTAACCTTGGATTTTTCAGAACCAACGAACGGTCTTGAAGCCCCTTGGGGATTAGGCCAGTTGGTGTTTATTCATGATCAGAAAACTCTGAATAACCCACCTCAAACGTTCAAAGAGATGCTGAGCTACGCAAAAGCTTTCCCTAACCGTTTGAGTTACCCTCGTCCACCAGAATTTCATGGCACTAGCTTCTTGAAAGCACTGTTACTTGAATTAACCAATAGAGATGCCTCTTTATACCGCCCTGTAAACGAACAAGATTTCGCAATAGTCACCGCACCACTGTGGAAGTATCTTGATGAATTCCATAAATACGCTTGGCGTAATGGCAAACAGTTCCCAGCAGGCACAGCAGAAAGTATCCAGCTACTTGATGATGGTCAGTTAGACCTCGCTATCACTTTCAACCCTAATGCCGTATATTCATCACAAATTAGCGGCAAGCTATCAGAAACAACCACAGCCTACGCTTTAGAAACAGGTGCACTTTCTAACATTCACTTCCTCGCTATCCCTTGGAATGCAGCAGGCCGAGAAGGTGCGATGGTTACCATTAACTTCTTACTTAGCCCTGAAGCGCAATCTCGTAAAGGTGACTTGAATGTTTGGGGTGACCCGTCTGTACTTAGCACTCAATACTTGGAAGGCTCTGCCAAAAACACTCAACAATTTAAATCTGTCGATGAACCACATCCAAGCTGGCAGTCGGCGTTAGAAAAAGAGTGGCTTAAGCGCTACGGTAACTAGACCTCTACGGCCATTTCACTTTTTATAGATCCGGGAAACGATGCTCCGACTGCTTTATATTTGTGTCATTTTAATCTGCATGTTACCAACAATCCCTGGTATAAGCGGTGTGTTGCTGGCAGCGTTCGGCTACATTCCGCCGATTGGATTATCTGAGTTTTCGTTTAACGGGTTTAGAGAGGTTTTCGGATGGGAGGGCGTGTTCACTTCCATCGGTTTAACCGTATTTACAACCCTACTTTCCAGCTACGTGGCTTGCTTCCTCACATTTTCCATACTCCAGCGATGCTGGGGAAGCAAAGCTTGGAAACGCATTGAGTTATCACTCTCCCCCTTGCTTGCGATGCCTCACGTCGCGTTTGCTATTGGCTTTGCCTTTTTATTTTCTCCAACAGGCGTCATCGCTCGACTAACAACAAACTTATTCGATGACAGTTGGCTTAATGTGGGTAGTTCTAGCCTTAGCTTACTGATCAAAGATGAGTACGGGCTTGGTTTAGCTCTAGCTCTAGCGATAAAAGAAATCCCCTTTTTGTTGCTCATGAGCATTCCGATACTCAGCCAACTTAAAGTTGACCAAACAACAAAAGTCAGCGCATCTTTAGGCTACAGTAACCAGCAGATGTGGTGGAAATGTATTTTCCCTCAGTGGCTTAAAAAAATGCGCTTCCCAATGCTAGCCGTTCTTGCTTACAGCCTCTCGGTTGTGGACGTCGCGTTGATCATTGGCCCTACTAACCCCCCGACTTTTGCTGTCTTAATTTGGCAATGGTTCAATGAACCCAACTTAAACCTTCTTCCTCGCGCTGCAGCGGCGGCAATCCTCTTACTCATACTTGCTAGTCTTATTATTTACTTTGCACGTATTGTTGAATGGTTTTTGACGTGTAAGTGGCGCAGTTGGCAGTATTCCGGAAGGTACGGTATCGCTCTTCCTGGTAGCTCTATTTTCTTTTCTGTCCTCTTAGTTAGCGTACTGATTATTCCTATCACGATCCTTTGGAGCATCGCACATCGCTGGCGCTTTCCAGATCTCATTCCGAGCCGATTTAGCGAACGTTTTTGGATAGTAGAATGGTCAAATGTAATCCCGACAATCTATGAAAGTTTACTTATTGCGGTGGTAGCTGCAACGGCTGCGCTTATTCTGGCTGTAATCGCTCATGAATATCGCATCAAGTATCGGTTGCAAATCCCGGGATACATCATTGCTTTACCTATGCTTATTCCTCAGCTTTCAATACTGTTTGGTTTACAAATCGTTACCTTAGTTCTGTCTAGCGAAAGTTACTTTCTATGGGTGGTGTGGTCACATGTATTCTTTGCCTTCCCGTTTGTCTATTTAGCACTAGATGGTCCTTGGAGAAGTTACGAACAAGGCTATACACGAATTGCTCTCAGCCTTGGAAAGTCACCATTACAAACTTGGTTGTCTATTAAATTACCAATACTGTTTTCTGCTGTAATATTTGCCTGGGCTGTTGGTGCCAGTGTCAGCCTAACCCAATATTTACCAACCTTGATATTAGGTGCAGGAAGAATAAGCACTATTACAACTGAAGCCGTTGCCCTTTCCAGTGGGTTTGACCGCCGTGTCACTGCGATTTATGCCATTTGGCAAACTCTATTACCTTTAGTCTTCTTTAGTTTGGCTGTACTAGTTTCTCGCTACAAAAGACGGCCTTCTGCAATCACAATTACGAGTTCAAATACCCATGAGTCTTTGTCTAAAAAACCTCGCCATCCATAGAAGTAATGGAGAAGCCTTATTCCCACAGGTAAACCTGACCATTGAAAAAGGGGAAGTGCTAACACTGATGGGGCCTAGTGGGTGTGGAAAATCGACACTACTAAGTGTGGTTGCTGGTCACTTATCTAATGAATTTAATTACCGTGGGGAAATACTGTTGGAAGGGAAATCGGTTGATAGCTTGCCTGCACACCTACGCGAAATTGGTATTCTCTTTCAAGACGATATGCTTTTCCCTCATTTAACAGTCTGGGAAAATTTAGCTTTTGCATTACCTAATTCAATTGCAAAAAATGAGCGAAAAGAAAAAGCATTAGAATGCCTTAATACCTTATCTCTACCTAAAATTGCGAACTCTTACCCAGAACAAATCTCAGGGGGGCAACGTGCTAGAGTGAGTTTAAGCCGAATGCTATTGGCGAATCCGAAACTGGTTTTGTTAGACGAACCATTTAGTAAACTCGATAAAGATCTAAGAATTCAATTTCGAGATTGGGTCTTTGAACAAATGCGTAACGCGAATATCCCGGCATTAATGGTGACCCACGATGAAGCGGATATCCCACCTAACTCTAAAACCCTAACATGGCCATGGACTGAATAATATGCTGGATAAATACGCTATCAAAGTCATCAAATGGCCTCTTACACAAACAGCTAAAGTTCTGCATAGATTTGGCGTTACTGCTAATCAAACAACTGTATTTGGGTTTGCACTAGGCTGCTTAGCCTTTCCTGCTCTCGCGCTACAAAACTACCAACTAGCTCTACTGTTTATCGTATTGAATAGAATATGTGATGGTCTAGATGGCGCCTTAGCGCGACTTCAAGGTATTACTGATGCTGGAGGCTTTCTTGATATCAGTTTAGACTTTTTATTCTATTCGTTAATCCCATTTGGGTTCGTGATCGCAGCTCCTGAACAAAATGCGATTGCAGGTGCATTTTTAATTTTCTCTTTCATTGGTACAGGGAGCAGCTTTTTAGCTTTCGCCGTAATGGCTGGGAAACAGGGTATTGAAAACCCTGTCTATAAGAACAAGTCGCTTTACTATATGTCAGGGTTAACCGAGGGAACGGAAACCATAGCGAGTTTTATTGCTTTTTGTATTTGGCCTCAGCACTTTGCAATTATCGCGTACACCTTTGGTGCCGCTTGCTGGGTAACTACTTTTATGCGCATTTATTTTGGGTTTATGACTCTCAAAGAAGACTAAGCAATAGAAAGGATACAATCGAAAATTGTATCCTTTCTTGTATAGAAACTAATTAACCATCACTTCAACACGTCGGTTATTCGCGCGCCCCTGAGTAGTGGAGTTAGTGTCTACAGGCGTAAACTCGCCACTTGATAGAGTACTAACCCCTTCAACCCCTTTTGATTGAAGATAAAACGCTACTGACTTTGCACGCTGTTCACCAAGCGCCAAATTGTAATCAGGACTTCCAACACTGTCAGTATGACCATCAAGCAAAAACTTGCTGCTAGATAAAGAAGCTAATTTTACAATTTTATCCAAAATATAGAGTGAAGCGTCTGTTAGCTGAGATCGATCAAAAGAGAAATAGACTCTTGCTAAAGTATCACCTTGCCTTTCGTTTTCGAGCTGACCGTTGAGGACTAGAAACTCACTGCAACCTTCGCTAACCCCGACATCACCAATAAGAAATTGGCGTAAATCATTATTAAGTTCGAGTTTGCTCGTCGTTTCAATCATGTTGAAAGGCCCAGCGTTAGGCACAACCGAGATAGGGTCTCCCATTCTGACGGAACGTTCAATATCTGTC
>NZ_JAKJSW010000230.1:0-6137 GCF_050337375.1 Vibrio makurazakiensis
CACCAAGAGTTAAAGCCGTTTCTACTGCTCTGCGGTCGCTAGCTTGTAATGCACCATGCATCATGGAAACTAAGATAGGGAAACAAATCAGCATTTGTCCGAAAATCATCGCTCTTTGGGTGAAAAGCATATGCCAATCACCTAAAGGGCCAGAGCGAGATAGCATCATATACAGAAGTAAGCCGATGACGACGGTTGGAATAGCTTGAAGCGTATTGATAACTGACAGGATTGCCCATTTCCCCGGAAAGTTTGTATAGGCAAGTACAAATGCCATAACAATGGCTGGAAATATCACCAGTGAAATTGCGGAGAGGGACACGCTGAAAGAAACTGCGACAATTTGCCAAAGCTCGTTGTCAAAATTGATCAACAGGTTTAATGCATCTAGCGTCGTCTGCCAAAGGCTCATGATTTATCTCATTATTAGTTAGTCGCGCATCTAAACGTAAAATGGATCAGCAGTGAGTCATGCTCACTACCGATCCGGATAAACAGGTTATTTGTGAAACCTATTTATCTGCATTAGCAACAAACAGCTGTTTACCTTTTAGTTTGAATTCGTTGATGAGCTTTTGGCCTTTAGGGTTAACCAGCCAGTCACTGAATACTTTTGCACCTTGGTAGTTAATCGCTGGGTAACGCTCAGGATTAACAAGGATAACCTGATAAGGGTTAAACAAGGCTTTATCACCTTGGAATAAGATAGAAAGATCGAGTTTGTTTTGGTAAGCAAGCCAAGTACCACGGTCAGTCATGGTGTAGCCTTGCATTTCTGAAGTCATGTTCAGAGTTGGCCCCATACCTTGACCGACTGAACGGTAACCACCAAAGTTCGGTTCCATTTTAGTTTGTGCCCAGATCCCCATCTCTTTTTTATGAGTACCAGAGTCATCACCACGCGAAACGAAAGTTACGTTGTTGTTCGCGATAGACTGAAATACTTGAGCTATTGAGCGTTGAGATTCGATCTTTGCAGGATCTTGTATTGGTCCAACAATTACAAAGTCGTTGTACATTAGCTTACGAGGCAATACCCCATAGCCTTTTTCTACAAAGTTGGCTTCTGCTTTTGGTGCGTGTGTCATCACCAAATCGACATCGCCATTCTGGCCCATACGCAGTGACTTGCCTGTACCCGCGGCAATCACATCAACTTTATAGCCTGAATCTTTTTCAAACTCTGGAAGTAAGAAATCAAGTAAGCCTGAATGGTACGTACTGGTTGTCGTTGCCAGTTTTATATGTGGTGTATCTTCTGCGCTACTAGCCGAGTAGCTGACGATAGAAAGAGCTGCAATTGTAAGGGATATTGCTTTCATTATTATGTTATCCATTGATAGATATTGAGAAAGGCAGATAAGAAACTTCGCTCTTTTGTTCTGCCACTAAAATGCATCTAAGCGCATTTAATACAGGGGTATAGCAATCTTAATGCCAGCTTTTGGTCGACTTATAAGAGTTAAATGACGTTATTTCAGCCAATTAATGACTGTTTTAGGAAAAAATGTACGGGAAACTTTGAGCTAGGACAAAATGTCGCATATAAAACTCATTGTACTAATTTTTAGTTGGTACACTCTGTCTCACATCTAAATAACCATAAGTTTATTATGTCTACTTTCAGCCGCTCAGAACCATCATCAGACAATCAATCTTATAGCCAGTATCAGGCGTTTTCTGTCTTAGTCGTTGACGACGAGGTGGGAATGCAGGCGATTCTTAGGAAGGCTTTGAGTAAATTTTTTGGGCGAGTTGAATGTGCTGGATCTGTAGAGGAAGGTGAACGCTTAAGAAGTCGTGAGCACTTTGACCTGATTGTATTGGATATCAATTTACCTGGTCGCTCTGGAATTGAGTGGGAAGAAGCATTCAGTGACTCTGATAAACGTTGTGACGTAATTTTCATGACGGGATATGCCGATCTTGATATGACGATTTCCGCATTAAAGCTTGGTGCGTCAGACTTCATCCTTAAACCGTTTAATTTAGAACAAATGATTCAAGCGGTACTCGGATGTATGGATAAACGCCTTGAGCAACGTATGCAATATGCGTTGAAGCGAGACGTGAGTCGTCATATCAAGACGGAGCTTATTGGTAATTCAGATAAAACCAAACAACTTAAGCAGTTAATTTGTCAGTTTGCTCCATCTAGAGCCTCTGTTCTTGTTGAAGGTGAGTCTGGGACTGGTAAAGAGTTGGTTGCTCGAGGTGTGCATGRAGCTAGTAAACGTACTGGACCATTTGTTCCAATCAACTGTGGCGCTATTGCCCCTGAACTTTTAGAAAGCGAACTGTTTGGGCACATGTCTGGAGCATTCACTGGTGCGAAAAAAAGTCGTGAAGGCCTTTTCCGAGTTGCTAATGGTGGCACGTTATTCCTAGACGAAATCGGTGAAATGCCACTGCCAATGCAATCAGCACTACTTAGAGTATTGGAGCAACGTACTATTCGCCCCGTAGGCAGTGAACGTGAAGTTGCAGTCGATGTAAGAATTGTCGCTGCAACCAACCGAAATTTACAAGAGGAAGTAGATAAAGGCACGTTCAGACGTGATTTATACTATCGCCTAAATGTGCTGAAAATTGATGTCACTCCCTTACGTGAAAGAGTCTCAGATCTAGTTGAACTAGTGCCTCACTTTACTCAAATGCTAGCGAGAGAGTTGGGCATGCCAGAGCCACAATGGGCACATGAAGACATATTGGCAATGAATGAGTATGACTGGCCGGGAAATATTCGTGAATTAAAAAACCTTATGGAGCGCTGTATATTACTGGGGAAACCGCCTGCTCATTATTGGCGTGAACTCAGTGGTGAAGTGACACCGACTCATGTTTCTGTGACTGTGTCACAAGGAGCGGAATTACCAAACCTTGATAAGGGTGATGGTAGTGAGGGATATCCAAACAACTGGACATTGAAAGATGTCGAGAAAGCGCACATCCAGCAATTAGTCGAGCATCATGATGGTAATAAATCGGCTGCTGCAAGAGAGCTTGGGGTAGCCCGTAAAACACTAGAACGAAAATACAAAGATTGGGATGCCGAAGGGGCTGAGCATGCCCATTAATAGCTTTATCGGTAAATGGCGTTTCCGCTTCAAAACGATGGTTCGATACCGTCTACTGTTTCTGACGTCTGCACCAATCATTTTAACGTTATGCGCTTTGGTCGCGATAACCATGTATTGGTCTGTTCATTATACGTGGCAGGGTGCATTGGTCGACGTGTCGGAGCGACTAGATGTAGCCGATAACAGTATTAACCTTATACAGCAGCAACAAGCTAACCATGTTAAAGCGTTCGCGGAGTCTTACGAGTTTCGCTCCAAACTGAACAGCCAATATAAAGACACTGAGTTTGCTACGTGGGTGACGGATAATCGTAAACGCTATCAGCTCGACTTCTTACGTTGGCACCGCGTCAACACCATGGAGAACAAGTGGAAGTTCTTAGACCTAACACGTAAAGAGTCGTTCTTYGATGTGTTAGATAAAGAAGAGCTCGGCACATTAGATTATGAATTGGCAAACCGAGCTGAAGTGCCTTTACTAAACGGGAATGGTGTTGAAACTCGTGSCTTGGTGAGTAGAACCGTGATCCCAATTAGAAACCAATATAACGATCTTATTGGTTTTTTAGATGGGGGCATTTTACTCAATAACTCGACAGGGCTTGTCGACCAAATACGTAACCTTATTTATCCGCCACGCGAAGGTTCAGTTCGTCGAACAGGAACCGTCACAGTCTTTCTCGATAACTTAAGAGTCAGTACCAATGTACCTTTAGATAGCACTGAGCGAGCGGGGCGTGCGATTGGTACGCGAGTTTCGCATGAAGTCCACTCAAAAGTATTAAGAGAAGGCGGTGAATGGCATAACCGCGCATTTGTTCATGATGCTTGGTATATCACGGCTTATCAGCCTATTCGTGATCAATACGATAATGTTATTGGTATGCTGTATACCGGCTATTTGATTTGGCCGTTGATAAAAGCCTACTTAACTAATCTTGGTGAAATCAGTTTAACCATCGTGACTTTATTACTTCTATCGGGCTTGATTGTTTACCGAGGAGCCCGTGATTTATTTAACCCGATAGAGCGTATTCATAAAGTCGTGAAGCTAGTCCATATGGGGCAAGATAAGCGTATTGGAGAGATTGGATTAGATGACCAACACGAACTCACTCAGTTAGCGCGTCAGTTCGACAAAATGCTAGATTTGTTGCACCAACGTAATAAGGAAATTAACGATGCAGCTATGCGGCTTGAATGTAAAGTTAATGAACGAACTGCAAGCCTTAAAGAAAAAACGCAACAGCTAGAACATCACATCAGTCTATTAAATCAAGCTCGTGATAAGTTGGTAGTGAATGAAAAACTGGCTGCACTAGGTGAGCTGACGGCGGGCATTGCCCATGAGATCAATAACCCAACAGCAGTGATTTTGGGTAATGTCGAATTAATGAAATTCGAGTTAGGCGCTGATGCGAATCGTGTCGATGAAGAAATCACGGCGATCATGGAGCAGATCGATCGTATAAGAAACATTACTCGAAGCTTGCTGCAATATAGCCGACAAGGTGGTGTTCAAGATGAAGTAACCTGGCAGCATATTAATCCGATTGTTGATGAAAGCATTACGCTCGTAAAAACGGGTGCCAAGAAAAAGAACATTCATTATGTGTCTACGTTAAAGGCAAAAACCTCGGTCGAAATTAATCGCAATCAATTACTTCAGATTTTGGTTAACTTACAGATGAACGCCATCCACGCTATGAAAGGCGAAGGAAGTTTGATTATTTCTACTGAAGATTGGGTTGAGCATGGGCAAACGCGAGGTGCTGTCATCCATGTTGAAGACGAAGGCTGTGGTATTAAGCCAGAACAGCTGAGCCGAATATTTTCACCATTCTATACAACCAAGCGTGATGGCACAGGTTTAGGGCTATCGGTTTCACAAAGTATTTTAAGTCATACTGGTGGAGAGATTCGAGTGGAATCTGAAGTTGGGAAAGGCAGTTGTTTTAGTGTGTATTTGCCAACTAAGGCAGAAAACGAATTACTAATCGCAAACCTCTAATGAAGCTTAGTTAAACGTTAAGCTTTCAATAAACACTAAAAAGCCCTCAATATCTGAGGGCTTTTTATTCATTATTGCTTAGCTAACCTGGTCCTTTTTAGAACTACTCAGAATGAGTTCTCTAAGCCATTTATGGCTAGGATCATTTTCAAAGTGCTTATGCCACAATAAAGCGCATCCACCAGGCTTAAGTTCAATGGGCAGTGGCTTGGCGACTAATTCGGAACTCGCTTGATACGAGCTAACCGATGACGCTGGGCAACACATCAATAAATCACTCTGGGCACAAAGCTTCATAGCGCTGTTGATATCGGTAATGGTGACACTGGTATTTAGTTGCTTATGTTCAAGTGACAGTACGTCGTTAAGCAGCCAAGTGTCCATATCGCCAATCTTCAATTCGATATGACGATATTTAAGAAAGGTTTCGATGTTCCAGTCTTCAGATAATGCAGGATGGTCTTTACGCATTAAGCATGATGAAGTGTCTTGCATTAACTCGACGTACTGTAATTCGTCAGGGATCTTAGAGTAATGAGTATCTCCCCGGTTATCCCATTCAAAAATACCCACGCCAAAATCAACTTCACGACGAAGAAGTCGGCTTATTGTGCTGTCTGTMCATCTCTGATTGCGAACTTTGATTCCTGGGGCTTGAGCGAGCAATGTTGGCATGAAATCTAAATAGATCGAAGAATAAGCCGTTTCGCAAAGATCGATGAGAAAGGTGCGTTGACTATGCTCGTGTTCAAAATCTAATGGAATCGCTAGCCGATCCAGGTGTTTAAGAATTTCGAATACTTGTGGTGCGAGAAGTAGGGCTTTTGGAGTTGGATTTAGGCGAGTTGCTTGTCTTTCAAATAAAGGATCATCAAAGGTTTCCCTTAGTTTGGCAAGCTGCTTACTCACAGCTGAAGGGCTTCTATATAAGCGTTCAGCAGCTGCTGTCACGCTTCTTTCTTCTAATAACACCGCTAGTACTTTTAATAAATTGGCATCGAAGTTTTGCATTGTTATAACCTGCGGTGATAGACACTAAACAGCAA
>NZ_JAKJSW010000231.1:0-6116 GCF_050337375.1 Vibrio makurazakiensis
GGTATATTGATAAGCTACTTCAGGTTTTAGCTAAATCTATTGCTTTAGTACACATTGAAATACTTGTTATAGTTTGTCAATGTTGTCGATTAAATACTTTCCCCTTCCGAGAATCGCATCTTCATGGACAATGCTGATAACACTTATTCCATTATATTGTTCAGTGTCTTTGGTGCTTGAGCTTTTGATCTCTCGTTCAAATTGAAACTGTGACTATAAAACTTACAGTATTGTAAGCTTTAGGTTCTGGCAACTCTATACGCTTAATCGACCTAAGATTTAAATATACTTCTTCACATTCCTGTTCAACTTGCTTCATTCTCGTCTTAGTTGATACTGAACCATCTAAAGCGATTGATACTGTAAAACGGCAAGCGTTGCGAATCACTCTTAAATGCTTTGTTATGCATGTTTTTGCCTAATCGCCGGTGTTAAGCCAGTAATACTGAACTAGACCTTTTTGTCCTGATACTTCCTTTTCCACCTCAAGAACACCTTTGTTGTGCTTTATAGCCTTAACTGAACCAAGGTTAGCCTTGTTTACCGTTACTAGCGCTTTATCAATACCGATACTCTTAGCCTTCGGTAAGGTAAGTTCTAAAATACGCTTTGCGTACCCTTTTTGCCTTTCTGATGGTTTGATACCATAACCAATATGACCACCTAAAACCAATAATCCATCGTTCAGATCATGCCTTAGATTCGAGCACCCGACAACTTGCTCATTTTCGTCAACAAGCCAGAAGGAACTATGTGCGACAAAACCTGGAACCTGCTCACCTCTTGAGTAGGCAGACAACCTATCAAGCAACGAAGAAAAGTCTTCATAATTTTCAGCTAATACAAACGGAACAAACGCCTCTTCTCTTTCAGAGAACTCACGTACCATTGCAATATATGACTTTTGATATTCTACCCTTGGAGTTACTAACTTCATCCTGGATTCCTCTGATATGCATAACGCCGCATTAAGGTGTGAGCGGCGCTTGGCTATACTTGAGCGAAGCGAAACTGCCAAGCGTTGCGAATCACTCTTAAATGCTTTGTTATACGCGTATTAGATTAGTTTCGTGATAATGTAGACTTGGTCAGTAATATGAATTGTTCAGGGTCTATGTACCCTTTAAATATTGGAGATTCGGTTGTGTACCCACCCATCCAACGGTCGGGACCAGTTTCTGGGTATTCAATACGTGACCCCATTCTTATTGAAAAATGTATATGCGCATTAACCCCAATGCCAAAGTCCTCTGAAGGGTCAGCTATATAGCCAAGTAAATCCCCTTTTTTAATTGCCCCTTTTGATACTAACCAGCGTTTCAATGAAAGATGACCATACAGTGAATAAAGGTTTTCTTTTGGGTGATCAATAATCACAACGCCTGGATAACCGTTCATATAACCGGAATAACTTACAACACCATCAGCAATAGCGTACACCGGCTCTCCTACTTCAGCAAAATAGTCTATAGCGGCATGATATAAATGAGGAAATCGTGAAGCAGTATTAAATGAGGCAAAGCCCTGTAATTCAGAGCGTGAATCCAGAGGAAATCTATATGGCTCTTTTAAATTTTCAGCAATTCCCTCTAATATTGGACGGACAAGATTAAGTTCTTCATCAGCCAACCGCTGTTTCGTGTCCGTGAGTAATTTTGAACCTAAAAATACTAAAGGCAAAATAGTAAGGGTAACGATTACAATAACTTTCTTTGATATTTCCATCGATTTTCACTCCATTGACATCGAAGCGTATAACGCCGCATTAAGGTGTGAGCAGCGCTTGGCTATACTTGAGCGAAGCGAAACTGCCAAGCGTTGCGAATCACTCTTAAATGCTTTGTTATATGCCTGTTTTCGAATAAACAGCCGTGCCACTCAATTCACCTGACGGCAATCTTCGGTCGTTACGTAAAATGCCTTCAAAAGCATACCCGCCTCGCTCTGCCACCATTCGACTTTTCAAATTCTGTTCAGCAGCTTTGATTTCAACTCGGTTAGCGTTTAGCTCATTAAACGCGTATGACTCTATTGCTTTCACTGCTTCAGAAATGAAACCATTGCCAACACTTGAACTACGCATCCAATAACCAATTTCAAAAAAAGGTACTGATTTATCGCGAATAATTAACCCTATTGCACCAAGAAAGCGCCCTGTACTTTTTTCTATGATTGAATAACGTAACTCACCTTCAAAATTTTCAAAGTTATTGATGGCTTGCTGCGTGTTTTCAATTGATTCAGCTTCTGTTAACGCAAATGGAACCCAAGGAAGGTAGACACCGAGTTCATCTTGGCTTTCCCTTATCGCTTCAAGCATCAGAGGTTGATATTCCATTGAAGGAGGTTGTAGTTTAAGTCTATCTGTTTCCATATTTACCGATATCCAATTAAGGCTTATAACAGCTATTAGACTGAATAATTCTGCATTTAAGTACAGAAACTTTCTATATAATATACTGATGACTATGCAATTGTATTGATTTAACGTTAACAATAACAGTGCTTTATGGGTTTACTCAAAAAGCACTGGGAAGTGAAATGCAGAATTTTTCTGGTAAAATGTAGAGATTCGACCGAACTGGCTAGCTTATAGAATTCGAGCAATTGCACGTGCGATCTTTATTAAGTGCCTTGATGTTTTTATCTCTAGTTCAGATTGGATACTAAGCAAAGCAATTCCTGCTAAAATTTGTTGCGGTGACACGATTTGTCCACTTGGTAGCTCTAGTTTGTCATAGTGCATTTTAAATTGTTGCCACTCATCAGATGCACTCAGCTCTCTTCCTTTTGATAGCCTCATTAATCTTTTACATTCAGGTGGTATTGGTTTTCCTTTATCCCACTCCGTGACTGTCCTCACAGATTTGAAACACAATTTTGCGACCTCTTCCTTGGTCATCTGGCATTCCATCGCGCGAAAAATATAGTTTCTACTCATTTCGCGATACTTCATTGTTAAAACCTCTATAAAGAAGAGATTTTAAATTCACATTTTCAACATAACAATTCAACATAACCATACATAATACGCAGTGGTATTAATGGATTTAACATCTTGAAAAATCTGCTTAAACTGTGATAAAGCGTTTCATAAGTCTTTGATATTTCAGACGCATTGCTGTGTCTAGTATCAGCTCAACCGACTTGAGTTAGTTATTGTGTTGTTCACTAGGTTTTATGCAGTTAGCGATTTTCAACTCCGAAAAGCAAAGTTGCAAAATGTCGCACTCATTTCACCGAAATACACCAATAAAAATAATTTACGTCAGTTAACCACTTTGCGAGGCTCATCATGTTTCACCATTCTTTCAAGCAGCTCTATTGGATTCAGTTTGATTCCATTCAACAAGGCTCTGARTATTTTCATGTGAATGTTGCGACGATTCGCCGTTGGCTAGATGGCACTGTTCCGGTTAATCCAATGGCTGAAAAATTACTGCTCATTAAATCGCTTGGCTATTTACACAATGATATTCGTTGGCGCGGATTTAAGATTAATGAGGAACGCGGAATCTTCATCACGCCCGAGGGGCGCGAATTTAGTCCAAAGGAATTACAGTCGTTTGCATATTGGCGAGATGAACATCAACAATTTGTTGAGTTACACGGTCACATAGATGAACCACATATGCGCCCTGCTAAAGAAAATCTGCTGCCGTTTCGTGGTGGTCGTCGAATGAAGTCAGCGCCGTGGATCCCAAGTAAGCACAAGTTTAAATAAATACAAAAAAGCCCGCTAAATAGCGGGCTTATTATTTGAAAATGAATCTGTAAGAAATATCAGCGTACTAGTAGTCCTTTAGGATACATCTGCTAATTGAGCTGATTCGCTAGCCTTATAGCTCCGTACTTCAAGAATACATTTCCATTTATATTGTGGAGGTCAGATAAAAGAGCATGGCATAGAGAGACGATCGAAACACACGTGCTAACGAAGAAGCTGATCGCATTGAGTTAAATGAGTCTTGATAAACTCATCAGATGGAGGCTGTTTCCATAATTGTGTCAGCCGAAACATCTTCTCATGTTCACTTTGGGAGCTTGAATACGGAAACCAAGCTCCCATTGAGTGAGTATAATTAACTTCATTTCTAACCTTAGACAACCCGTGCTTTTCGTTGAACCCTAAAGTAGCCAGAACCTTGACAGCTTCTCCTAACTCATTGGTGCCGTTAACTCCAACAAGTATATCTAGGTCACCTTTTGAGACCGTCATAGGGATTGAAGAAGAGCCAATATGTTCAATAACTGCATCAGGAAGCATAGTTTGTATTTCATGTTGATACTTTCGATACAGCTCCGCGCAAGATGACTGATATTCTTCAGAACTGTAAAACCTCATACACTTCAACCATTAAACTAAAAAGGAAATTCCGATTTCGAACTGAGAATGCCATGGGGTACAGTCATTCTTGAACAACTTTTTGCTTTACTCCTGACAGCTAAACAACAGGCTAACACCAGATAACGCTAAAAAGTTAGCGTATGCTATATTGAGGCAATTTGCCATGTGATAGTTATAAACGGGCTAACGATTCACATAAAGTTTGTTGAGTTTGTATACCTATTWTACTGCTCGTCCACCCAAATTTATCATCTTCAAAGCGTGGGAATATGTGCAAATGGTAATGACTTAATTCATTAAATTTACCGTTGTTTTGAATAAAAGATATCCCATCAGGTTTAAACAAGTTTTCTATACGACCATACAGGTCACGAGCAACACTTTGAATCTCATCGTGGACTTCTTTAGGTAAGTCGATGAACGACTGGTAAACTTGGATTGGGCATATCAAAATGTGCCCAAAATTAATTGGGTCGTGGTCAGCAAATGCAATCACATTCTTTGACTCATATACTATGGTTGCGTCTATTTCACGAGATACAATTTTTTCTACTATTGTCATAATTCCCCCTTGTTTATCCAAAGCTTACAGCACCAGTTTAAGTAGTGGATAACGCTACTAACTTACGCCACTGTCTGTAGACACGAATCTCCCATGAACAGAAAGTGCCACGCGTTAGGAATATTTATGGTACCGAACTCTTGTTAGTTCTTGTATGTCAATTAGGTCGACTTCCCTGCCCAATATTCGCTTATACTCCAATAAGTTGTGAATTGGGATTACTGGTACTTCGATACCTTGATAGCCTTTTACCACTGACTCTAAAAAGTTGATTTCAAGTTTATGCCAAGAACCGTCTAAAGCCGACTGTATCTTCGTATTTTTAGATAAGCCTATTTCAATTTTTTGATTTTGGTAAATCAACTGGAAATACTCTAGATCCCAGCCGTATTCTGCGTAATGAGTTAACGGTTTAGATATGAATTGAGATACACGAATTAATATCTTTTTTGCGTCAGAGTTGTGGATATAAAGGTCTATGTCAGCGATTTCACGACTACCACCGTGAATAGTTGCAGCTAAGCCCCCGACAATTTGGTACTCCACACACTCTTCTTCCAAAAGGCCTTTGATCCACTTTAAAGCTGATTTTACTTTATCACTCATCAAGTTCCCTTAGTTTAATTTACCCTGTGCCAAATAGACCATCACTCTTAAACTTCTTTAGCCGCACGTTGCCCAACGAAAATACGGTCTTTGACCATCCATTCGCTCAATCTCGGCACCTAACCTCTTGTAGAACTCATGAGCCTTCTTGTTATATGGACTCGCTGTCCAGGAGATGTGCGAAACCAATGACGTTTCAGCTCGTGACTTTAAAACTTCCATAAGTTCGCGACCGTACCCTTTTGATCTTTGATTTCCTACAACTAAAAGGTCATCAAGCCAGATTGATGGCTCACCACGAAAGGAGGAACATCGATAGTAAAATAATGCAAAGCCGAGAACTTCACTGTTCAATTCTAAGATTAAAGCATGCGCAAATGGATGTTCACCAAATAACGTGCGTTCAATTTTCTCTAAACTTGTAGAAATTTCACCGCAAAAACCTTTCATGCCTCGGTCAAACTCAGCTTTTTTCTCAATCAACTCTAGTATTTTGCTAGAGTCTTCCTTTGTCGCGGTCCTTACGATCATTTTCTAGTCCATAATTAAAATATTGTGTTCCGGATAACGTCTATTAGAATGAATTACTTAGCAGTAAAG
>NZ_JAKJSW010000232.1:0-6060 GCF_050337375.1 Vibrio makurazakiensis
CGCAAATTGTATTAAGCGTAAGCTATTCAAATAAAAGATCTTAAACGATGAACTTGTTCAATATAGCATCTTGCTCTCTGACATTTTCTGTCTGAACTTGCATTGCTGAGTTCGCTTGGTCGGCAGCATCTGAAACTTGCACTGATAAATCTTTGATCTTCACAGTGTTGTTGTTTATCTCTTCCGCTACCAAGCTCTGTTCTTCTGCTGCTGATGCTATTTGAATATTCATATCCGAAATTGTTTGTATAGAGTCCCGGATTTTTTCAAGAGCGCCATTCGCTTGTTGAGCTCGGTGAACTGCATCTGATGCCGTCGTTTTACTTTGATTCATGGCGCTAGATACTGAATTAGCACCTGCTTGTAATTGCTCGATCATACTGCGAATTTCGGTCGTTGATTGTTGAGTACGTTGTGCGAGTGTTCTTACTTCATCGGCTACAACCGCAAAGCCTCGACCTGACTCACCAGCCCTTGCAGCTTCAATTGCGGCATTAAGCGCGAGTAGGTTAGTTTGGTCGGCAATATCATTAATCACTTTCAATATGGTTTCGATATTACTAGTTGCGCTTTCTAGTACTTTAACTTCTTCCACAGCCTCATCAATACGTGTCGATAGCTCATCAATTGCACTTGTGGTATCAGTTACGACTAATGTCCCTTCCTGTGTTGCATCGTCTGCAATTTTAGCGGCAGAGGCTGCCCCCTGGGCATTTGAAGCTACGTCTGATGATGTGGTGGCCATTTCATGCATTGCGGTAGCCAGTTGTTCCAGTTCGTGTAATTGGTCACGCATTGCCTCTGAAGACTCTTGCAGTCCTACAGCCGTTGCTTCCGACCCTCTCAATATTTCACCGCCAATGGCTTTCGATTGGATGATTTGTTGCTGTAGTGTACTCGTGAAGGTATTAAACCCTGTAGCCAGCTCAGAGAATTCTTTATCGGTATTCGTGTCTAGTCTTTGGGTTAAGTCACCGTCACCACTAGCAACATCTTGAATGGCTTTGTTAAGAACATCTAAAGGACCAAGAAGAGTTCGGATAAGTACCAGCAGTATTGCGATACTTATTACCAAAGAAATGATGGTGTATAGGATGGAACTGTTACGTAAATCATTTACAGAGGCATACGCTATTTCTTCATCGAGAATGACACCTACAAACCAATCTTCCCCTTCAATTCTAGCGAAGTCTAGAGTGTAAGCGACGCCATCCAATACCACTTGTTGCGGCTCTTCTAGCATACTGACGTTTGGCATATAGCTGTTGAGTGGTTTGCCGTTCTTATCTTTGTCTGGGTGGGCAATGGTTGTTCCATCACCAGCGACAATAAACACGTAACCGGCATTAAAGAGTTTTACTTGGTTTACTAAGCTTGCCAAGCTGCCCAAACTTACGTCGTAGAAGATCGCACCGATGAACTGGCCTCTATCCTTAACTGGTGTTGCAATTGAAACTAAAATTTCGTTGGTTGCTGAATCTGCATAGGGCGCAGTAATGATTAGGCTATTGGCATTTTTTGCGTCGGTGTACCAGGGTCTTACACGTGGATCCCATGTTGGCCCTGGATCCCAGCTTGGGTCGTTACTGATATTTGAACCATCGTTTTCAAACCCGATCCCTGCGAGTAGAAATGCATCTTTAACAACTGGCCGTGAAATGACATCACGAATGTGCTCGGGGGAGAGGTCAAGTTCCAACATGCTGGTGGAGTAGGCAGCAATGTTCTTCTTGCCTTCGATGACAGAGCCAACAGTATTTCTAACGCCGTCAACAATTTCGGTCACACTGGCTTCAACTTGCTCTTTTAGCTCCGCTTGCATGGTGAAGTATTGTTTTCCGGTCAGCAAAGATACGGTAACAAGAAGCAGTACTGAAGAGGCTGCGACTATTTTATGGCTAAATTTCATGGTCTTCCCTAACTAGAACTATTTATCTTAATTATAAATTTATAGTTAGTAATAGTGAGTTCAGCCAGTGAAAGTTCGGATAATCAGCAAGAAAGTCGGATATTGAAGACAAAAAAAATGATAGTGAGGCATACCTCACTATCATTAGTACTTTCGAGTTAAGTTCGACTAGACGATAAACTTATTCAGCAATTCATCTTGTTCACGAACATTGTTCGTTTGAATTTCCATTGCCATATTTGCTTCTTCGGCTGAATTAGCAACCTGTGTAGACAAATCTTTGATCTTCACAGTGTTGTTATTGATCTCTTCCGCTACCAAGCTTTGCTCTTCGGCTGCTGAAGCAATCTGAATGTTCATATCAGAGATCTGCTGAATGGAGTCACGAATACGTTCAAGAGAAGAGTTGGCTTGTTGAGCTCGCTCAACAGCTTCTGTCGCCGTATCTTTACTCTGGTTCATCGCGTTCGATACAGAGCTTGCACCCGCTTGAAGTTGTTCAATCATGCTACGAATTTCTGTAGTCGATTGTTGCGTACGCTGAGCTAGAGTTCTTACTTCATCAGCAACGACCGCAAACCCACGACCTGATTCACCAGCACGAGCAGCCTCGATTGCAGCATTAAGAGCAAGTAGGTTGGTTTGGTCAGCAATATCGTTGATAACTTTAAGAATTGTTTCGATATTAGCAGTCGCAGACTCCAAAACCTTAACTTCTTCAACAGCTTGATCGATACGAGCTGAAAGATTATCAATTGCTTTCGTTGTATCGCCTACAACCGATGTGCCATCTAGCGTTGCTTCATCTGCGTCTTTCGCYGCTGATGCCGCACCTTGAGCATTGTTCGCAACTTCTGTTGCTGTTACCGCCATTTCGTTCATTGCGGTTGCAAGTTGCTCAAGCTCTTGCAGTTGCGTACCCATTGCTGAAGCCGACTCTTGTGCACCAACTACTGTCATTTCAGTACCGCGCATGATCTCTTTACCAATCGCTTTTGACTGAGTAATTTGAGTTTGCAGGGTTTCGGTAAATGTGTTGAAACCTTTTGCAAGTTCAGAGAACTCGTAGTCGGTATTGGTATCTAGACGTTTGGTTAGATCACCTTGGCCTGAAGCTACGTCATGGATAGCATCGTTCAATTCACTAAGAGGGCGCATCAATACTCGAATTAGACCTGTTAACGCAATAACACTTAGAATCAATGCAATTACAGTGTAGATAATCGAGCTATTACGAAGATCACTCACCGCTTCAAAGGCGATAGCTTCATCAATGATAGAGCCGACATACCAATCTTCACTAGGGATGTGTGAGAATTGCACCATGTAAGACTTACCATTCATTTCGATATGTTGAGTTGACTCAGTAATAGAAACGTTAGGTAGGTAGCTGTTAAGCTTTTCGCCATTATTGTTGGTATCTGGGTGGGCGATGGTTGTGCCGTCCGCAGCAACAATGAACAGGTAACCAGCATCAAAAAGATTGATTTTATTGACTAATGTCGCGAGGTTAGTCAGTTCCATATCGTAGAACATACCAGCTACAAAGCGGCCATTTTCTTTAACTGGTGTACCAACTGAAATAATAACTTTCTTACTTGATACATCAATGTATGGGTCTGTCACTACTAGGCTGTTTTTCGCTTTTGCGTCAACATACCAAGGTCTTATTCTTGGATCATAGTCTGGGCCAGCTTCCCAGCCGTCATCATTTTCAATAACGAATCCATTGCTCTCATATCCAAAGCCAACTGCTAGAAAGCTATTTTTAAGATTTGGTTTTTCTAAAATAGTTTTCACATACTCTTGGTCTTTGGGTGCTATTTCGATTACTTCTGTAGTCGACTGAGCAAGAGATTTTTTCGCAGACATCTCAGAAACAACGGTATTTTTTACCCCGTTGACCATTTCCGTCAAACTTGCATTTACATGGCTCTCTACGGCGCTTCTCACAGTATATAGTTGCTGAATAGACAGTAACGATATGGTGACAAGCAGCAACACAGATGAAGCCCCAACAACCTTATGACTAAATTTCATGAAACGTTCCCCTTTGTCATGTTCAGCAAGTAATCAATATTATAATTTTATTGTATCGGCAAGTATGGCCTAAGCTTAATAACATTTCTGTAAACTCATGCACATAGTTTACACATTGAGRGGGTTGTGGCTAACAAAATTACACATAATCGCTGTCATTGTTTAATTTTACCCAATAAGTGGTGCATTGGTTTGTTATATGTATGAATTTTAWAGATTTGAAGGGTGTTTTGTTGGGGTTGGTTTCTGGTCAGAGCTCCGTTCTTATTGGTGTTGGCTTTCTATAGTTGTTAAAAGTGCCATTTCGAATTATATGTAATCTGTTGCTATGATAATGGTGGGTTAAATCTTTTATAGCCAATAAAAAAGCCTCACATAAGTGAGGCTTTGAGTGTTAATTGACCGTGTGCGACTTTAAAAAATTAAGTGAGCAACACCAGCAATAATTGGAAGCGTGATTAAAGTACGTAGGATGAAGATAATAAACAGCTCTACGATGTTTACAGGGATCTTACTACCTAGTAGCAAAGCGCCCACTTCTGACATGTAAATCAACTGAGTAACAGACATTGCAGCGATAACAAAACGAGTCATCTCGTTGTCAATTGAAGCAGCAAGGATTGCAGGAATAAACATATCTGCGAAGCCAACGACGATAGTTTCAGAGGCTGCAACAGCTTCTGGAACGCCAAGTAGCTCTAGGAATGGGATGAATGGTTGGCCAAGTACCGCGAATACCGATGTGTATTCTGCRACAACTAGAGCGACAGTACCTAAGCCCATAACAACAGGAAGTACACCGAAGACCATATCAACAGCATTACGAACGCCTTCGCTGAATACAGACTTAACAGATTTAACTTGAGAAGCTTTGTTGATTGCTAGCTCCATACCCCAAGATAACGTGCTGTGGCCTGCTGGGATAGCATCAGCGTCTTCGTCGCGAGAACTACCATCAATGAAGCTGTCTTTTTTCATGCTTAGTGGAGGTAGGCGAGGGATGATTACCGCAGCAACAATACCCGCTAGACAGATAGCACCGTAGAAAGGCAAGAATAGGTGTTCTAGTTCTACTTGAGCGATTACTACCAAGCTAAAAGTGATAGATACAGCAGAGAAAGTAGTACCGACTACCGCAGCTTCACGTTGGGTGTAAAACTTCTGCTCGTATTGCTTACTTGTTAATAGAATACCAACACTACCATCCCCTAACCATGACGCCATACAGTCGATAGCACTGCGACCTGGTAGGTTGAAGATAGGGCGCATGATTTTGCTTAAAAGCGTACCAAACAGTTCTAGTAGACCAAAATTTAGTAGTAGAGGAAGTAGCAAACCCGCGAAAATAAATACAGAGAACAGAGTTGGTAGCAGACCTTCTAATACAAGACCGCCAGTGTTCTCTTCCCAAATCGCTTCAGGACCTACTTGGAATACAGTCATTACAACCGCAGCACCACCAATTAAGCGCACAGCTAGCCATAACGGAGTAGGGTTGAATAAACCCTGTAAAAATGAATTACCTTCGATGAATGCAGGCTTGAAAACTTTACATAAAAGGGAAGCTACAGACATAAAGGCAATGATAGTTGCAATAATTGAAACTAAATGGTCACCCAATAAAGCTTGGATTGATTTAGCCAGAATTGCGACAGGGATAGTCAGATCACCGTTATAGCTGATAGGAGCCATAAACAGGAACAGACCGATAAGTGATGGGATTAGAAAGATCCAGAAGCTACCTTTCTTAGGTGCTTCAGCAGCATTTGTATTGTTAAGCATTATTATTCTCGTATTACTACTAGTAAAAGACGCCTGGTTCCTTGGCATATCTATTCACTAAACATCCGTATTTACTCAATTGTGGCAAGATTACCTTTCAAAAATCAGTATTGCAATACTATTCATTAAATAAAGGTAAGTATTCACATCATAAATTCTGATTTGTTGCTAACCATCAGGATTATATTTTATATATGTTATACCAGTTACGAGAATGTATCTAATGTTATGTTTTGGGAGGGGTGTTTGGGGTGGCGAAAAGTTGTAGGTAAAGCCAATAGACAAAAGCTAAGATGAAAGCGAAGGTCGCAGGGAATAATAGAGCGAGG
>NZ_JAKJSW010000233.1:0-6032 GCF_050337375.1 Vibrio makurazakiensis
TAAGAAACCTGAGCGATAGGAATATCACTCAGGTTTCTTTTTATCTATTGCATTGAGTTGGTGCAGTGGTGGTCTTTTTTGGTGCGCGTTAATTCAAAATCTCATCTCTCCCTCAATTTAAATTTCAAATTAACCACCTTAAAACAACGACTTAAGCTTGATATTGAGTCGTTGTTGTTAGTTTTAATTATTGGAACGTAATTTGCTCAGCTAAAGCTCCTAAAGATAAATTCACTATATTGGTTCAATTCTTAATATAAGCACTGGATAGGTGCATAAGAACCAATAAGCAACGGAGACTGCAATAAATGAGTGAAACGGTGACTCAGGTTCATAGCGCTGTACAGAACCTAACCCAAAGTTCGGATACATTATTCTTACTACTTGGCGCCATTATGGTGTTTTTGATGCACGCGGGATTTGCATTTTTAGAAGTAGGTACAGTTCGTAAAAAGAACCAAGTGAATGCGCTTGTAAAGATACTGGCTGACTTTGGAGTCTCAGGTATCGCATATTTCTTCATTGGTTACTGGGTCGCTTATGGCGGTACTTTCTTTGCTGATGCTGAAACGCTTTCACAGGCCAATGGCTATGAACTGGTTAAGTTCTTTTTCTTACTGACATTTGCAGCCGCGATTCCTGCGATTGTTTCTGGTGGTATTGCAGAGAGAGCCCGTTTCTACCCAATATTGATTGCTACATTCTTTACCGTCGGTTTGGTTTACCCATTGTTTGAAGGCATGATTTGGAACGGTAACTTTGGCCTGCAAGCCTGGTTTGAAGCAAGTTTTGGTTACGGTTTTCATGACTTTGCTGGATCTGTTGTTGTCCATGGTGTCGGTGGTTGGATTGCTCTTGTTGCCGTTTACTTTTTAGGTATGCGTAAAGGTCGTGTACGCGCTGGCAAACACACGAACTTTGCTCCTTCAAATATTCCGTTCTTGGCGCTAGGTGCATGGATTCTATGTGTCGGTTGGTTTGGTTTTAATGTTATGTCTGCGCAAGCAGTGAATGGAATCAGCGGTTTAGTGGCTATGAACTCACTGATGGCGATGGTTGGCGGTATATTAGCTGCATTGATTGCAGGAAAAAATGACCCTGGTTTTATTCACAATGGCCCGTTAGCTGGGCTTGTTGCTATTTGTGCTGGGTCTGACCTAATGCACCCAATTGGCGCATTGGTTACTGGCTCTATAGCGGGTGCGTTGTTTGTATATCTATTCACCTACCTACAAAATAAAACCAAAATTGATGATGTTCTCGGTGTGTGGCCGTTACACGGTGTATGTGGCGCGTGGGGTGGTATCGCAGCTGGTATATTTGGTCAGCAGTCTCTTGGTGGATTAGGGGGCGTAAGCTTAACTGTTCAAATCCTAGGTACTGTTGCCGGTATTGTTGTTGCGGTCGCGGGGGCACTTCTGGTTTACGGTATCTTAAATAAAGTCACTGGGTTAAGGCTTTCTGAGGAAGATGAATTTAACGGTGCTGACTTGGCAATACATAAGATCTCATCAATTAATGAAGATTAAAAGTCGTACGATTAATTGATGCATTCCCAACAAAGGCGGCTACGGTCGCCTTTGTGACATTTAGTAGAAAAACTTACCTCACCTGAATCACATATCTTTAATGATTCCATTAAGTTACGACTATAGTCTAACCCTTAAAGCTATTGTTGATATTTCATCAATGCTAAGCTTACAACAAAGCTACTCAGATAAGGATGTCGTATGAATTTCCCATACAGAAATATAGTGATTTTAACTGGGGCAGGGATCTCCGCAGAATCCGGTATTCAAACATTTCGTGCGCAAGATGGTTTATGGGAAAACCATAAAATCGAAGATGTTGCTACACCAGAGGGTTTTGAAAGAGATCCTGATTTGGTTCAGGATTTCTATAATCAGCGTCGACTTAAATTACAAAGTGAAGGTATTCTGCCTAACTCTGCTCATAATGCGTTAGGTGAGCTCGAAGAGAAATTAGAAGGTAAGGTTACCATCATTACGCAGAATATTGATAACCTGCATGAACGTGGTGGAAGTAAGAATATTATTCACATGCATGGTGAATTACTTAAAGCGCGTTGTAGCGAGTCTAATCAAGTAATAGAGCATAAGGGTGATATCGAGACTGGTGAACTATGCCATTGTTGCCAAATACCCGCTCAAATGCGTCCACATATTGTCTGGTTTGGTGAAATGCCATTACGCATGGGAGATATTTACTCTTCATTAGAAGAAGCCGACCTGTTTGTTTCTATTGGTACTTCAGGTGTTGTTTACCCAGCTGCAGGTTTTGTTCATGATGCGAAGATGCATGGCGCTCATACGATTGAAATCAACCTCGAACCAAGTGCTGTTGAAAGCGAATTTGAAGAAAAACGATATGGTAAGGCTAGTGTCGAAGTCCCTAGGCTCGTCAACGAGATTTTAGGCGTTCAGGTCGAATCGAAAAGCGCGTAAACAAATAATTGAAACGGAAAAGACACCTTTTGGTGTCTTTTTCTTTATTGCACTATAGGTTATAGGGCGCTGTTATGGTTATTTGATCTCATTGACTTTTTCATTTCATACATTGCTTTATCCGATTTGTCTAAAGCTTGCTGAAAGTTCTCACGAGACGTTCTTTCTACTCCATAAGAGAAAGATATTTGTTCCCCTTCCAGCAGGTGCTTTACGTGAGTGATGAGTTCTTCGGCTCGGCCTTCGTTAGCGGTAATGACAAACTCATCTCCACCGACTCGAAAAGCCATTTCATTTCCAATAGTACATTGCGCCAATACCTGTGAAAATCGTACTAGCATGAGATCACCTACGCTATGGCCTTTGCGATCATTCACGAGTTTAAGACCGTTTAGGTCAAAATAGATCAAATCGAAAGATTCCAGCTTAATGTCAGTCAGCTTTTTTCGATTATACAAACCAGTAAGCTCATCAATTGAGTTTTGTTCGCGAAGCTTAATAGTAATTTCAGTCAAACCAAATGCGATAAGTAGGAAGGAAATTTGTAGTAGTCCATCTTCTAGAAATGTATCGATGAATTCGTATTGATCGGCAATTCTGTCTAAAAAAGCGATCTCAGTAATGACATCGTAAGTTTTATTGAAAAGAAGTAACCACGCACCGTATTTCAGCTTTTTATTACGGCCAATCGTTTTTTTCGCCACGGTACAAATATACAGAACGATCACTAATGTATTGGTCTCAAAGAAAAGGTCATAGTTTGAGTCAATATCGGCAACTTTACCCACTCCAAGCATAATAAAAGATGCAAGGAGCATGCATGTTACGACAATAAGAAGAGGGTGAGTTCGGGTCATTTATATAGCGTACCAAGTGTTGTTTAATACTAAGCCTATATAAAGTGTAGATAAAAATAAAGCGGCTTGCGCCGCTTTATTTTCCTAACGAATTAATTACTAGTTATTTACTTTCAATTTTTGGAAGTACTCTTCATAAATTGCACTAGCTTCGCCTACTTCGTCTTGCCAAACACCACTGTCCATTACAGATTGTGGAGGGAATACATTTTTGTCTTCAGCAAATTCTTTCGGTAAAAGAGGGTAAGCTGATTTAACTGGAGTCGGGTATCCGATCTCTAGGGCAATTTTTGCTGCATTTTCTGGGCGAAGTAAGAAATCAATCATCTTATGCGCCGCTTCTACGTTTTTAGCACCTGCTGGAATTGCAAGACTGTCCATCCAGAAAATAGTGCCTTTCTCTGGCCAGATAATATCGATCGTCGCGCCTTCTTGGCGAGCCATGTACGCAGAACCATTCCAAAGCATACCCAGTGAAACTTCACCCGCTAAGTATGGGTTTGCAGGGAAGTCTGAGTTAAATACTAATACGTTAGGCATCAGTTTTCTCAGTTCTTCATATGCAGCTTTAATTTCTTCTGGGTTAGTTGTATTTGGAGAGTAACCCAACTTGCTTAAAGCAATATGGAAGACTTCACGAGAGTCATCCATCATCATTAGTTGACCTTCCCATTGCGTATCCCACAGGTCACCCCATGAAGCAACAGAAGTGCTATCAAGCATATCGGAATTGATACCAATACCAGTTGCCCCCCAAATGTATGGGATAGAGTAGCTGTTATTAGGGTCGAAAGGCTTGTCTAAATAGTTAGGGTCTAGATCTTCAAAGTGGCTCAGCTTAGCTTTATCTAGCTCTTGTAGCATGCCTTCTTTACGCATTTTGGAAACAAAATACGTTGACGGTACAACAAGATCGTAACCAGAACCTTGAGTCTTAAGCTTAGCGTACATGCTTTCGTTAGACTCGTAGGTGGAATAGATAACCTTGATACCTGTTTCTTTCGAGAAGTCTTCTAATACTTCGTTAGGAATATATTCAGACCAGTTGTAGAAATACAACTCTTGGTCAGCTGCGAAAGAGGAGGTAGAGATAAAAGTAGCAGCACACAATGCGCCGGTATACAGTGCTTTCTTCATTACTGTTCCGTTCATTTGTTTGGTTTAAAGCAGGGTAGTGAACCCAAAGAAAAGTGATTTATAAAAGTTTGGCGTGAGTATAGCAGCACATAAATAAAATAGGCAGCCTTAGCTGCCTATTCACTTAAGTTGTTTGCGTAAGCTTATTGCCCAGCTTTCAACTTCATAAAGTATTCTTCATATTTAACCGTTTTATCACCAACAGCAGACTGCCATTCAACACGGTCAAGGTCTTCCTGAGAAGGAAATAGAGCAGGGCTATCTTTGAATTTTTCATTCGACGCTTTAACGGCAGTCAGATAGCCGGTATCACGTGAAATCTGCTCTGCTATTTCAGGGCGTAATAGGAAATCGATCATCTTATGCGCCGCTTCTACGTTTGTTGCACCAGAACTAATTGCGAAGTTATCTACCCAGCCTATACCGCCTTCTTTTGGAAACACCAGTTTGATTGGTAGACCTTCATTTTGTGCAGCAGCGGCAGAGCCATTCCACAACATTCCTAAGCCAACTTCGCCAGACATGTATGGAGCACCTGGGTTATCTGAATTGAATACCAGTACATTAGGCATTAGCTTTTTCAACTCGGCATAAGCTTCGTCAATTTGTGCATCGTCGGTTGTGTTACCCGAGTAGCCAAGCTTTCGTAATGCGATATGAAAGACTTCACGAGTGTCGTCCATCATCATCAATTGACCTTCAAGCTCTGGCTTCCATAAATCAGCCCAGCTTTGAAAATCATTTGGATCGTACATGTCGGTGTTCACGGCTAAGCCAGTGATTGCCACAACATGAGGGATCGAATATTCATTTTTCGGATCGTAAGCTTTATCTAAGTAGTTTGTATCAAGGTTGTTGAAATTCTCTAACTTAGACTTGTCGATCTTTTGAAGCATACCTTCATCACGCATTTTTGAAACAAAGTACGTAGAAGGAACCACAAGGTCATAACCCTTATTATGAGTTTTTAGCTTGGCATACAAAGTTTCATTCGACTCATAGGTTGAATAGATCACTTTGATACCGGTCTCATCCGTAAACTGTTCTAGAAGCGAACTGTTGATGTACGGCCCCCAGTTCATGAATACGAGTTCTTTATCGTCGTCCGCAGACACTGCTCCTGAGAACATTGAAAGCGCACATGCACTACCAGCTAATAAAGTAGCCCATTTTTTCATTGACGTTAGCTCCAAACTAAACGTTGCCATAATGGCAATAGATAGAAAAACAGAATGGAACATCCCATTCTGTTTATGTAATTTGAGGCGCAGTTTACTTTATTTTGTCCCTTGCTAACAACTGTGAAGTGATAACAAGTATTAAAGAAACGACCAGCATAACCGTAGCTAATGCATTAACCTCTGGGGAAATCCCCACTTTCACCATTGAATAAATCTTCAACGGTAGAATTTCATACGTTGGCCCTGTCACAAATGAACTTATGATTACGTCATCCAGAGACAGTGTGAAGCTTAACAACCAACCTGCAGCAACAGCTGGCTTTGCGAGCGGCAATATAATCTGTTTTAAGATTGTCCATTCGCTCGCACCAAGATCTTTTGCAGCTTCAAGC
>NZ_JAKJSW010000040.1:0-31136 GCF_050337375.1 Vibrio makurazakiensis
GGTGATGCTTTATAAAGCATACTCAGAATCATTACGTTTACCCCAACCGACTTACCCGAACCTGTTGTACCAGCCACTAACACGTGAGGCATTTTTGATAAGTCAGCAATAACTGCTTCACCAGCAATGTCTTGCCCAAGAACAACAGTCGTTGGTGAGGTTGCTTCTTGGAAGGCTTTGCTGCCGACAACATCAGAGAAGAACACCGTTTGACGACTCATATTCGGCTCTAACCCTATATATGGCTTACCAGGAATAACTTCAACAACACGAACGGCCATCGCAGACAGTGAACGGGCTAAATCCATAGAAAGACCAGAAATACGGCTTACTTTCACGCCTGGAGCTAAGTCCAATTCAAAACGAGTAATAACGGGACCTGGGAAAATATCGACCACTTCTGCTTTGATCTTATAATCCGCTAGTTTTGACTCAACTAGACGCGCTATATCTTCTAACGCTTCACGATCGATAAAGGTTTCACGCTTCTCTGGATGAAAGAGTAGTTCCAAAGTTGGTAATGGCTCTTCTGGTTTAGGCAAATTAACATTTTGTTGAACTAAGAACGGGTTCTGAGTTGCAGCCATATTAGCTTGCGCATCAGAAACCAAACTTTGAAAAGCAGCAACATCTTTATCTTCAGAAGCTATTTCGTTTGCTGAACTTTCTTGCTCAACTGCTTGTTGAGTTACTTCTTCCCACGGTAAGTCACTTGGTATTTCAGCTTTAACTTCTTCAACTTCACTCTGATCAGGTTCAAAATGATCGTATTGATTGTCATCTGTGCTCGACTTCCGATCATCAAATTCATTTGAATTTTCAACTGGGTCGAACGAAGAAATCGTTGGCTCGATATGCTCGCCAAGTGTCACGTCTGTTTCGCTCTCAATTTGCTCAAGACCTACCTCAAAAATAGTAGGCTGCACTCCCATCGAGCTTTCGGCTTCGACCTCGAAGTTCATTGACGTTGCTACTTCTTGCTCAAAACGTGGTTGTTCCAACTCAGGAGCAACTACTTGTACTTCTGGTTGCTCGACCGGTACTGCCGACTCTGCACATGCACTTTGACGGTTTTCTTGCGGTTCTTGATCAAAGACTTGAGATTGAGCAGGCTCTTTATAAAGGTCATCATGCTCAGACTGCTGTAAGTACTCTTGATATAGTTCAGCAGATTCATTCGCTTGTTGCGGTTCTTGACTCGTACCTTGTTGAGCAAAATCGTCCTCATACAACGCTGATGTCTCAAGCTCTTCGATTGTAGCGTTCAACTGTTTAGATCTATCGACTGTAGGTTCTTCAATATCAACAGAGGCAAATGGCGCAGGCTCTATAACAGCTTCAGGCATATGAATGTTGTAATGACGCGTCTTAGGTTTAGTCGGCTCGACTATAGGTGTTTGATATTCATCACCTGTAGAGTCTAGAGGTTGTTGAGGTTCTGTAGGAACATCCACAACATGAGTATTTGACTCTACTGAAGGATGGTTAAGATTATGTTCAGCTTCTAAAGGCGAAGCTGGTTCTGGTAAATCAAATTTCGGTTCTTCGAACTCTTTCAGTTGAGGCTCAAGAACTTCTTTTTCTTCACCTCGAATACGATTCAATAGCAAAGTAAATAGTTTGATAGCTCCTTCACCTAGCCATTCAACAATACTGAGCCAAGAAATACCCGTTAATAGAGTGAAACCCGCTCCCCATAAGAAAAGCAGAACTAAGGTACTACCTAATACATTTAAAGTAGGTAAAGCTAGGCTAGTAATCACATCACCAACCACACCACCCGATGAGAAGTACCAAATATCATCAAAGTTGATGTCAGCTAAGCCACAGCTAGTAATAATAAGAATCGTCAAACCTAAGAGACGAGTTCCCCACAGCATGAAGTCGATTTGTTCGTTTTCTTCACGTTTGCGAAAAAGCACCCACGCAGCAATAGTCACTAATATAGGAAGTGGGTATGCCAAAGAGCCAAAAGTAAAAAACAAGGTATCGGCAAGCCATGCTCCAATATGCCCTCCTGCGTTTTGAATCTCGACACCCCATGAGGTTTGAGACCACGAAGGGTCAGCAGGACTGTAAGTAAGCAAAGCGACAGTCAGTAATATAGAAGAAAGAATACTTAAGATAAGGCTGCATTCTTTTAGACGTTGCACTCCATTCAAACGAGAGGACTGAGGCTCTTCACTCGTTTTGATAATGGTTTCAACTTTGTTATTGCTCTCTCTGAACATAAACCAACTTATTTTCTAATCTGTAAATACATGTCGAGCGGCATATAGCCGCTCGTTCATTAAAGGCACTGTTTATTTAACCATATCAAACTAAAAAACCCAATTCCAGAAAGCAAGAAAGCGGAAACTAAGTCCGCTTTCTTTTACTAATCAATTGAGATTAACGAGTTTTAATCACCAGCTGGTTAGTCTGTTTGACTTCTTCCATCACTACGTAAGTACGAGTGTCGTTTACTCCCGGTAAACGCAGCAGCGTATCACCAAGAAGTTTACGGTAAGCACCCATATCTGATACACGCGTTTTTAGAAGGTAATCAAAGTCACCCGACACTAAATGACACTCTTGGATGTCGTCTAGTTTTTGTACTGCAGTGTTGAATTGTTCAAACACATCTGGAGCCCCACGGTTCAGAGTAATTTCAACAAACACCAATAATGATGCGTCTAGGTATTGCGGATTCAGCAACGCTGTATAACCCGTAATATAACCTTGACGCTCCAAACGACGAACACGCTCCAAACACGGTGTAGGAGAAAGACCTACACGTTTTGAAAGCTCAACGTTTGAAATACGACCGTCTTTTTGCAACTCATTAAGAATGTTGCGGTCAATACGATCTAGTTCCTTGGACGGCTTCTTATAGTTCTCTGCCATTTTTTATTCCACCTTATTACTTCCTTGCAAAAAAATATACTACAACTTTTTAATATTCAGTATCAAATTTTTTAAAAACGTATCTATACTAGATATTAATTCGACAGAATTACCCTACACATAGATAATACAACCAAAATAAATTAAGGAGTCAGGATGATCATTGGCGTACCTAAGGAAATCAAGAACCACGAATATCGTGTCGGTATGATCCCAGCAAGTGTGAGAGAGTTAATCTCACAAGGTCACCAAGTTTTTGTAGAAACCAAAGCCGGTTCAGGCATCGGTTTTTCAGACGATGATTACATCGCTGTAGGCGCATCCATTCTTCCTACTGCTGCAGACGTTTTCGCGAAAGCAGAAATGATTGTAAAGGTTAAAGAACCTCAAGCTGTCGAGCGAGCTATGCTTCGCGAAGGGCAAATATTATTTACTTATTTACACCTAGCACCAGATTTTCCACAAACTGAAGAGCTAATCAAGAGCAAAGCTGTCTGTGTAGCATACGAGACTGTAACAGATTATATGGGTCGCTTGCCACTACTTGCGCCAATGTCTGAAGTTGCAGGTCGCATGTCTATTCAAGCAGGTGCACAAACTTTAGAGAAATCTAACGGTGGTTGTGGTCTTCTTCTTGGTGGCGTACCAGGCGTTGAACCAGCAAAAGTTGTTGTTGTTGGCGGCGGTGTTGTTGGTGCTAACGCAGCACGTATGGCTGTTGGCCTTCGCGCAGACGTTACAATTCTAGATCGCAACGTTGATACTCTTCGCCGTCTTGATGAAGAATTCCAAGGTCGCGCAAAAGTGGTTTATTCTACAGAAGACGCTATCGAGAAGCATGTTCTAGAAGCAGACCTAGTGATTGGTGCAGTACTGATCCCTGGCGCAGCGGCTCCGAAACTAGTAACAAAAGAGCACATCGCTAAGATGAAGCCAGGGTCAGCTGTTGTTGACGTAGCTATCGACCAAGGCGGTTGTTTCGAAACTTCTCACGCAACAACTCACGCGGATCCAACTTACATTGTTGATGACGTTGTTCACTACTGTGTTGCAAACATGCCTGGTGCTGTTGCTCGTACTTCTACGTTCGCACTAAACAATGCAACGCTGCCTTACATTGTTAAACTTGCAAACAAAGGCTACCGCACTGCACTTCTAGAAGACAAAGGCTTCCTAGAAGGTCTTAACGTGATTCATGGTAAAGTGACTTGTAAAGAAGTTGCAGAGAGCTTTGACCTAGAATACGTAGATCCAGCAGAAGCGATTGCAATGTTCAACTAAGAACACTTTGTGATTTGACAAGAGCCGGCAAATGCTGGCTCTTTTTGTATCTACTAAGTAACTCGATAATTAATTTTGCGAGTGAACACTTAAAGTTGAGCGTGAATCAATATATTTCTTGGTGTAATTTTCTTGTCGCAAAACTCTAAAACAGACACTTTATAGCCATGTTGCTGTAAATACATCGCTTTATCCAAAGCTAACCATATCTCTAATGGCCTTCTAAAAGCTTGCTGCACAAGGCTCAACCTCTCCATCTCCCAAAACATCGATTCGCCGAGTTGGAAATAATCATCAAACTGTACAGACGGCAAACTAATCTCTTTCTTGTTCGCTGCCCATTGGCAAAATGACGTAAAACCATCGTCCAGCTGAGACTTTTTGATACTGGGTACTGGGACATAATGATCTAAATTCAATTCACGCTTTAGTAACTCACTAAAACCAAGTCTAAAGGTCATTTCCAATTGTCGATGGCGTTTGACTCGCTCACCTCCAGTTACCGTTTCTTGTAGCGGGATCCGTAAATCACTTTTGGTGAGAGCTAACAACGATGACTGACCTAAATGGGAAAGTGGCWGATAAGATTCGTGTTGAATTAAGTGATAACAACAAGGCGAGATCGTGATCGCAGGTAATTGATGGTTTACACCATGTTCGATTAATCTGACATGTAAATCGCCACAAGCGTGTAATGCTACGGCATGTTGACTTGGTTTGAATACATTAGCGGCTGACTCAGAAAAGGCATCGCCTTGGATAAAGGTCATATCTAGTTGTTGAGTATTGGCAATATCTTGTCCGCTATCGCATAAGCTCTGCTGCCACTCAAAGCTCGTGACTTTATGGTTAGACTGTTGTGCTAATACCCTACCCAAGAATCCCTTACCTGAACACCACTCCAACCATTCATCCCCGTGATGGTTTGACAATGCGATTTCTCCCATAGCCAGAATCTGTTCTAGCTTACGTCCAGGAATTCCGTTGCAGGTATTTCGCTCTAACTTCAAACCATCGAGTGCACTGCACGGTAGGTCAATTACTTCGATAACATTCTTTAAGGATGGGAAGTAGTGACTTAGCTGTAGTAGAAGTTGCTCTGGGTCTTCTTTATATGCGCTTACATCTTCATTCGTTAATGAAGATAGCCAACATCTCAATCCTGAATTTAACTCCGCCCAGGGAACCGAACCAGTTTGGCAAAGGTAAAAAGGGTCATGCCTCCAATACGCTTGGTGGTCAATCAAAAATGAGTCAAGGATTTGAAATTTGGTTTGCATACTTCCCCCTAAAACGGAGATTGTAGGGGGAAGTATAATGAATAGGAAGCAAAGTAGATGAATTGACCGGATTAACGAACCGGTAGGTCAATATCCTTAAACATTTTTTCGATTTCTTCATTCGACTTTAACGAAATCGCTTGTTCTACAACTGGTTTAGTCAAGTGCGGTGCAAAACGTTCCATGAAGTCATACATATATGAGCGTAAAAAAGTACCGCGACGGAAGCCAATACTTGTGGTGCTTGCTCCAAATAGGTGGCTCGCGTCAATGGCCACTAAATCGGTATCTTGTTCTTGGTCAATCGCCATACTCGCGATAACGCCAACACCAATTCCCATACGGACATATGTCTTAATGACATCAGCATCTGTCGCAGTAAAGACAACACGCGGCGTTAAACCGACTTTGTTAAAAGCAGTGTCTAATTCTGAACGTCCAGTGAAACCAAATACGTAAGTAACAAGTGAGTAAGCAGCTAAGTCTTCAATTGTGATATTTGATTTTTGAGCCAGTGGGTGATCTTTCGTCACCACAATTGAACGGTTCCAGTGATAACAAGGCAACATAATAGCGTCTTGATAAAGATGCAGCGCTTCTGTTGCAATGGCAAAGTTTGCCGTTCCTTTTGCAACCGCTTCAGACATCTGGCTAGGTGTACCTTGGTGCATGTGTAGTGATACTTTTGGATATCTTTCAGTGAAACCTTTGATCACGTCAGGCAATGCATAACGCGCTTGTGTATGCGTAGTAGAAATATTAAGCGTGCCCATTTCAGGGTGRGTATGCTCACCAGCAACAGCCTTAATGCTTTCGACTCTCGATAAGATCTCTTGGGAGATACGAATAATATCTTCCCCCGCTTGAGTCACTTGGGTTAAGTGCTTACCACTACGCTCAAAAATTTGAATACCAAGTTCGTCTTCTAACAAACGAACCTGTTTACTGATACCTGGCTGTGATGTATATAGGTTCTCTGCAGTAGCAGATACATTCAGGTTATGATTTACGACTTCAACAATGTACTTCAGTTGTTGTAACTTCATTTTTAACCTCGTAATCCTTTACTCTTTCGGTGCTCAGATCGCTGAAAAAAGAGCACTGTCTACATATGTAATATAATTATTAGTTATAACGCCTAATATCATAAAATGACAGAGAAATCGTAAAGCAAGGCATATACCGAACATTTCTTGTTCGTAGATAGCCTAACAATTTGCAACCGATACCTCATTATTCGCGAATAGTTGAATTTTTTGATTATCAAAAGGCTACGATAGAGGTAATCGACACAAATTAAATTTTATTGTTCAGAGAACACACCGGATCGTGTATCCTTAAAAGTAGCATTGACATGGATAAAGCAGAATAAATTATATGAATATTGGTTTAATCATCGCCTTGGTCGCGGTTTTACTGGTGCTGGTCTTAGGCTATAACATCATGCTTCAATACAAGGTAAAGGTTGAGACAGCTAAAAAGCAAGAATCAACTCGCTACCTGACGACTATTGACGCCACAGAAGATTTAATTGGCAATGCTCACCATATGCCATTTAGCCAAGATTTACTGGTGTGCCTAAATACACGTATTCTTGATGCGCTTGAAAACATGTATCAGCTTGACCCCAAAAATAAACAGTTGGTTCAGCGAATTGAAAGTGTTAAACAGCAAATTTCTCAATTAAAAGAAAACTATCAAGGCGGTGAAAGTACTTCGTTCAAAGTGCCGAACAGTGATAAGCAAGCAATCATGATGCTTAAACTCGCTAAAAAGTTGCGCGAAACTATTCGTAACGAGCACAACAAAGGTCGCTTTGAAACTCAAGCTTACATCGCTGAAAACGCACGACTAGAAACGATTCAAGTTAGAATTAACATTGAGAATGTTATTAAACGTGCAAACGACTCTATCACTCGCGGTCAACCCGGCACGGCGATCCAACTTTTACGTAAAGGGATTGATGCTCTAACGTCAAAGAATGATGCTTATTCAAACCAAGCACGTGAGAAGCTTCAAACGATGCTTAATGAGCTAGATCAAAAACGCCAAGACAAAAATGCGGAAGAATTACAGCAAATTGAATCAAAAGAGCGCGAAGACGATATGGACGCTCTGTTTGGCCAAAAGAAAAAATGGTAGTTTTCCTTTAAACTTCCATATTCCTACTTTAAGGTCACCTACGGTGACCTTTTTTATGCAGCAAAGATGATGATTGATAACAATACTATTCAGGAGCTACTTGCTCCTATTAAAAGCTTTTTACAATGTGAGACACCAGACGAGTGGATTGCTGAAGCAAAGAAACCAGAAAACTTAAAAACCATTCTACTTGATCACCTCTTATGTGAGCTAAAAGCCGGTCAGTCTGCGATGTACTTAATCAGAAAGTATGCCGTTGATAAAGATAGTTCCAATATCTTATTAGAATGGTTTAAGCCATACGAGGAGTTTGCTTACCGCCATATTGGTTCTCTCGAGACTTTAAAAGGTAAAAATAATATATCTAAAGCTATCATGGCTAAATCCGGGGCTCCGTATAGCCAGGAGTTAATAGATAAAATGGTATTGCTCATCAAAGAAGAGCTACACCACTTTTATCAAGTCCTCGAGATCATGGATAGCCGAAACATTCCTTATGAAAATATCTCTGCAAGTCGCTATGCAAAAGGGCTACTGTCAAAAATAAAAACCCATGAGCCACAAACTTTGGTAGATAAGCTGATTATTGGCGCCTATATCGAAGCTCGTTCATGTGAACGTTTCGCTAAACTAGCTCCACACCTAGATGAAGATCTTGCTAGGTTCTATATATCTCTACTTCGTTCCGAAGCTAGACACTACCAAGATTACTTAACGCTGGCTCAACAAATCACTGGTGAAGACATTAGTGAACGAGTAGCTTACTTTGGAAAAATTGAGGCTGAGCTGATTTCGTCCCCAGATACTGACTTTAAATTCCACAGTGGTGTACCGGCGTTTAGCTAAGGCGTATTATATTACGCTCTAAAGGCTCTGCCGTTTAAAGTAATATCATCCCAGTAAAAAAGCCCCAGTCACTCACACATGACTGGGGCTTTTATGATTAAGTTAACACTAGTGTATTTACACAATGTTAATTCGAAATCGATATCCTATAGGCTCTTGTTGATAGCAGCTAAAACTGCTGCAGGGTCTTCTGCTTGAGTAATAGGACGACCTATAACTAAGTAATCTGAACCCGACTCGATAGCTTGAACAGGTGTCATAATACGCTTTTGGTCGCCAACAGCTGCGCCAACAGGACGTATGCCTGGAGTCACAAGCTTGAACTCTTGTCCTAGCTGGTTTTTAAGCAAAGAAGCTTCTTGAGCAGAACACACAACACCGTCTAAGCCAGACTGCTTAGTAAGCTGAGCCAAACGCGTTACCTGCTGCTGTGGCTCGATGTCTAAACCAATACCCGCTAAGTCGTTTTGCTCCATGCTTGTCAGCACGGTTACGCCAATAAGTAATGGGCGATCTTTACCGTAAGGCTCTAAAATTTCACGAGATGCTGTCATCATACGCTCGCCACCGCTCGCGTGTACGTTCACCATCCATACCCCAAGCTCTGCAGCAGCGCGAACCGCTTTTGAACACGTGTTTGGGATATCATGAAATTTAAGGTCCAAAAAGACCGAAAAACCACGCTTATGCAATTCACGAACAAACTCAGGACCAAACAACGTGAACATCTCTTTACCCACTTTTAAGCGGCAAGAGCTTGGGTCAATTCTATCAACAAAAGCAAACGCGTCCGCTTGGTTATCATAGTCTAGTGCCACGATAATTTTTTGATCGATCATTTCATCTCCTAACGTTGTTAATGCATTTCAAACAAATACTTATAGATATGAGTGCTAAATAACACTCATAAAAATGCAGCTCGAAAGCTGCAATTAATAATTCGGTCTATATGACCATAAATCTATTCACCATCAAGCCCACGAATAGGCTTAATCGTCCCCCACCCCTTACAAGAAGGACAATGCCAATACATTGAATGCGTAGAGAACCCACACTTCCTACAGCGGTAGTGAGGCTTAGTTTTAAGCTGCTCACCAACCATTGACTGTAATGTAGTTAAACTATTCTTAGCGCGCCCTTCTTCAGCTTCAGCCAAATGGTAGTCCATTAGACGGTAGAAGCCTTTCATTGTCGGATTTTTGACAAGCTGACGTGTGAGAAGCTCTTGCGCTGAGCCTACGTCTTCATGGTGTGCAACTAACTGTGCCAACATTAATTCAGCCGACACTCCGGCTTTTTTAGCGATACAAGCTCTCAAAAAGCTGACGAGCCCTTCTTCTTGCCCCAAGTGATGGTAGCAATCAGCTAATGTTGGTAAGACTTCACTAATAAAGTCGATATCTTGTTCTAGAACCATTTCCATATATTGAATGGTCTTTTGGTATTGCTCGTTCTCTAAGCTAATTTTACCTAAAGCAATACTGGCACGAACACACTTAGGATCTTCTGCGAGTGCTTTCTTAAAGTGTTGGATGGCTTTATTGAGGTTACCTTCTGCTTGTTCCTGCATTGCTAATTCACACCAGAAATGAGCAACCGTTGCTTTCATTCGTTTACGACCAAGTTTAACCAAGCCGTTCGCATAATGAATTGCTTTGCTCYACTCTCTTGTCTGCTGGTAGATAGAAACCAACTGTTGGAGAGCACCCTCTTTATGATCAGGTTCTTCGACAAGTTGTTCAAAGATTTTCTCAGCACGGTCTAAAAAGCCTGATGCCATGTAATCTTTCGCAAGTTGCTGAAGAGCTAGATTTTTTTGATCTAGCGTTAGACCAGAACGAGATATAAGGTTTTGGTGGATACGAATAGCACGGTCAACTTCACCCCGAGAACGAAACAAGTTCCCTAAAGCTAAGTGAGTATCTACTGTTTCGTTATCGACTTGAAGGAGTTCAATAAAGTGATCAACCGCTTTATCCGATTGTTCAGACAAAAGCAGATTTAAGCCCGTAACATATTGACGGGATATTTGATGGGATTGTTTTTGCTTTTCTTGTTGAGCATTGCGATTACCCATATACCACCCGTAAGCAGCAGCAATCGGCAACAACAAGAAGAGTAACTCAAGCATTAAATCGTAGCCTTTCTATATGATCAAGCTTTGCTTTCAACCGGCGCCTGACTAGTTTGCTTTTTCAGTTGTTTCTTCAGACGGCGAACTTGTAGCTGTGATTTAAAGTGTAAGCTACCAAATACTAACCAAGCTAAAGAAAAGCCTGATACAAACACAACACCTAGTAAAGTTGATAAATGAAAGTCGCCCTGTGCCATCAGGTAATTAAAATTAACTACCGCCTGGTTTTGAGAACCTAGTGCTAGTGCAATTAAGAAAAGTGCAATCACAGCGACTATTTTTATTATTTTCATAGCTCATCACTCATAAGTTAGTTCGCGCATACAATTATGCAGGAAAATGGACAATCAAACCATGAATTTTACCAACATTATGAACATAAAAAAGCGGCATACATTATAGTATGCCGCTTTCTTCAAAATCTATTTTTACCGCTATATGCCTTGATTCACTCGCTCACGCAACTCTTTACCAGGTTTAAAGTGAGGAACGAATTTACCATCCAACTCTACTTTATCGCCAGTTTTAGGGTTACGCCCAAGGCGAGGCTCTCGATAGTGCAATGAGAAGCTGCCAAACCCACGAATTTCGATTCGGTCACCACTTTCTAGCGTCGAAGCCATATGCTCTAAAATATCTTTTACAGCATCTTCAATTTCTTTAGCTGAAAGGTGTGTTTGCTCAGCACATAGTCTTTCAATTAATTCAGACTTAGTCATAGTTTCCCTCATTGGTTTTCTTTTTAGAAATTATAGACCTATCGACAAAATAAGCAAAAAAAAAGGAGCCTTACGGCTCCTTTCTTAGCGATATAGCTCTTACTCTCTTACGAGGGAAGCTATTATTCGCCTTTAGCAGCTTTGAATGCATCTGCCATAGCGTTACCGAAACCGCCTTCTTCAGACTTGTTCAGAGAAGCCATTGCTTCTTGCTCGTCAGCTTCATCTTTAGCTTTGATAGATAGGTTGATTACGCGGTTCTTACGGTCTACACCAGTGAACTTCGCTTCAACGCTGTCGCCAACGCTTAGGATTAGAGACGCATCTTCGATACGGTCACGAGATACTTCAGAAGCACGGATGTAACCTTCAACGCTGTCTACTAGTTCAATAGTAGCGCCTTTAGCGTCAACAGCAGTTACAGTACCGTTTACTAGAGTACCTTTCTTGTTCTCAGCAACGTATGCGTTGAACGGGTCGTTTTCCATTTGCTTAACGCCAAGAGAAATACGCTCACGCTCAGCGTCAACTGCAAGAACAACAGCAGAGATTTCATCGCCTTTCTTGTACTCGCGTACTGCTTCTTCACCAGCTGCATTCCAAGAAATGTCAGATAGGTGAACAAGACCGTCGATGCCGCCTTCAAGACCGATGAAGATACCAAAGTCAGTGATAGACTTGATCTTACCAGTAACTTTGTCGCCCTTAGCTTGCATTTCTGCAAATGACTGCCATGGGTTAGCTTTACACTGTTTAAGACCTAGAGAGATACGACGACGCTCTTCGTCGATATCAAGAACCATAACCTCAACTTCGTCGCCAACATTAACAACTTTAGAAGGGTGGATGTTCTTGTTAGTCCAATCCATTTCAGAAACGTGTACTAGACCTTCAACGCCTTCTTCGATTTCAACGAAGCAGCCGTAGTCAGTTAGGTTTGTAACACGACCAGAAAGCTTGTGACCTTCTGGGTAACGCTTAGCGATTGCTACCCATGGATCTTCGCCTAGTTGCTTAAGACCTAGTGAAACACGAGTGCGCTCACGGTCGAACTTAAGAACTTTAACTAGGATTTCGTCACCAACGTTAACGATCTCTGATGGGTGCTTAACACGCTTCCAAGCCATATCTGTGATATGTAGAAGACCGTCAACACCGCCAAGATCAACGAATGCACCGTAGTCAGTAAGGTTCTTAACGATACCTTTAACTTCAGTACCTTCTTGTAGAGTTTCAAGAAGTTCGTCACGCTCAACACTGTTTTCAGATTCGATAACAGCACGACGAGAAACAACAACGTTGTTACGCTTCTGGTCTAGCTTGATTACTTTGAACTCTAGCTCTTTGTTTTCTAGGTGAGCAGTGTCACGGATAGGACGTACGTCTACTAGAGAACCTGGAAGGAAAGCACGGATACCGTTAAGTTCAACAGTGAAACCGCCTTTAACTTTACCGTTGATGATACCAACAACAGTTTCAGCTTCTTCGCAAGCTTTCTCAAGTACGATCCAAGCTTCGTGACGCTTAGCTTTCTCACGAGAAAGTTGAGTCTCACCGAAACCGTCTTCAACAGCGTCTAGAGCTACGTCTACTTCAGCACCAACTTCAACTTCAAGTTCGCCAGCAGCGTTCTTGAATTGTTCAGCAGGGATAGCAGATTCAGACTTAAGACCAGCGTCAACAAGAACGAAACCGTTCTCGATAGCTACTACAGTACCTTTAACGATGCTGCCTTGTTGGAATTCAGTTTCAGATAGAAACTCTTCAAAGAGTTGAGCAAAAGATTCAGTCATTATTTAATCTTCAATAATTAAACGTCCATGGGTATCCTACCGCATGGGGTTGATAAATTCGCCGGTCATCATCCTTGCGACCAACGTTCGTACTAGCTCGGCGAAATTACCCAGCCAGTTTCGATTCAATATAGTGTAGTGCTTTTTCTACTACTTGCTCGATATTCATCGAGGTAGAATCAAGCACTAGAGCATCCTCTGCAGGGCGGAGTGGCGCCACTGGGCGATTACGATCTCTGTCGTCTCGCTCTTGGATCTCGCTCAAAAGGTCGTCAAAGTTAACATCTAACCCCTTCTGTTGCAACTGTTTAAGGCGTCTATTCGCGCGCTCTTCTGCACTTGCATCTAGGAATATTTTCGCTTCAGCACTAGGAAATACGACTGTTCCCATATCACGACCGTCAGCTACTAAGCCCGGTGATGCACTGAATGCACGCTGGCGACGCAATAAAGCTTCGCGAACGCGTGGCAATGCTGCCACTTTAGACGCTGCCATGCCTGTTTCTTCTTTACGAAGTTCACCAGACACATCTTCACCCTCAAGGATAACTTTAACCAAGTCACCTTCAGCGATAAATTGAACGTCTAAATGAGTTGCTAATGGTACTAGCGCTTCTTCAGACTCAGTATCCACACCATGGTGAATTGCAGCCAATGCTAATACGCGATAAATCGCACCAGAATCAAGCAAGTGAAAGCCAAGTTTATCAGCTAGCAACATACAAAGCGTGCCTTTACCAGCGCCGCTTGGTCCATCAACCGTAATTACCGGAGTGAGTGAGGACATGTTTTACTCCACGTTATTTTGAGGTTTTAGTTTTTAGTCTCGGCATAGAGCCGTACTTTTATAGGCGACGCATTATAAAGATAAATACCATATGGAGCGAGAGAAAAAGACAATTATATCGAAGCTTTAACTTCAGGTTTTTCGTTTACTTCTCATGGTTACACTCGAATGTACATGTAAAAAAGCCTCGCAAATGCAAGGCTAGTCTAATCACGGTTTATCAGAAAAATGACGACAAAAGTTACTTTTGGGCAATCCGTTTTCTAACCGTTTCTAGGTCTTCAGGCGTATCCACACCCGCCGCTGGTGACTCTAAAGCCACATCAACATGAATTTTCTCGCCGTACCAAAGAACACGAAGTTGCTCTAAGCATTCAATTTTTTCTAGCGCACTTGGTTCCCAATTAATGTAAGTATTAATAAAGCCAGCGCGATATGCGTAAATCCCAATATGTCTAAGTAACGGAGTCACGATGGCTTTAGGCTCACTAGCAAAGTTATCACGATCCCAAGGGATAGATGCTCGACTAAAATACAGTGCGTATCCTTCGTTATCAGTCACGACTTTTACAGCATTCGGATTAAAAACTTCATCTTCATGTGTAATTTCAACGCCTAATGTCGCCATTGGTGCAGTCGAAGCTGCAAGATTCTTCGCCACTTGGTTTATGATACTTGGTGGGATCAACGGCTCATCACCTTGAACATTCACAATAATGTGGTTATCCGGAATGTTCATTTTCTTAACTACTTCCGCGAGCCTTTCTGTACCAGATTCATGATCTGGAGAAGTCATACAAACGGTAGCTCCGAAAGACAATGCTGCTTTTTCAACTCGTTGGTCATCTGTTGCAATAACCACGTTATCAGCTCCGGCCTTCAACGCTTGCTCATGAACCCATTGAATCATAGGTTTGCCACCGATATCAGCTAATGGCTTACCCGGCAAGCGAGTCGATTGATAACGCGCAGGAATAACAACAGTGAATGACATTACTTGCCCTCATCTACAGACATGATACGAGCTTCTGGCTCAAGAAGAACTGGAATACCTTCTTTGATTGGGTACGCAAGGCGATCCAACTTACAAATCAGCTCTTGCTTATCTTTATTCAAGAAAAGTTTACCTTTACATACCGGACAAGCGACAATCTCAAGTAGACGATGATCCATAGTATTCCATAACCTCATTAATTTTATTCAATACACGCTGTTCAGATTGTTTATCGATTTGTGCAGACACCGGTAAGTACCACCAGTTGTCTTTCGCAAAACCTCTACACTTCACAGCATCTTTTTCTGTCATTATGACGTTCGAGCCTTGGCTTGCAAGCTCTTCTAATTCATCTTGCTTGAAATCTTGATGATCAGCAAACCCTTGGGTTTTGACTAGTTGAGCATTAAGTGTTTCAAGTGTTTTAAAAAATCTTGGTGGATGACCAATCCCTGCAAAGGCGACTAGGGCATCCAGATCAGTCACATTACTTTTTTTGGCATTCAGAAGGTTTACGGCTTGCGTTGGTTGTAACGACATTGCGATTTCATTAGCCTTAGCCTCGCCACCGTTGGTAATGACAAAATCAACGTCAGCTAAACGCGATATAGGTTCACGCATTGGCCCTAAAGGAATCGGAGAACCACTACCAAATCGCCTTTCGCCATCCACTACGACAAACTCAACATCTCTTTCTAACGCATAATGTTGGAGTCCATCGTCTGTAATAATGATATCAATGCCTTCTTCAAGTAACGCCTTTACAGCATTAGCTCTAACTGGGTCGACGGCAACAGGCACACCTGTTCTTTTAAAAATCAGTTTTGGCTCATCCCCACAATGTTCCGTGCTGGTATTTTCATCCACTTTTAAAGGGTAGCTCGGTGCTTTTGCCCCATACCCCCTCGAAACGACACCAGGCTTAAAGCCTTCACGCATCAGAGTTTCGACAAGCCAAATAACAACAGGGGTTTTTCCGTTACCACCAGCGGTAATATTACCAACCACGACAACAGGAACTGGCGCTCGATAAGTCGGTTTATCACCCGATTGATGTGCCTTTTTTCGAGCTGCTGCTACTGACTGAAAAATGAGGCTTAGTGGCCAAAGAATTGGCCACAAAACATATTTTAAAGGGTGGTTGTTAAACCATATTTTTTCTACCACTGGTTCAAGCCTTTCTAATCACCAAACTGGATTCGATGCAATTGAGCGTAAGCGCCATTTTTTTGGATCAACTCAGCATGGGCACCACGTTCGATAATACGCCCTTCATCTACAACCAAAATTTCGTCTGCTTCTTCGATAGTAGAAAGCCTATGAGCGATTACCAATACCGTTTTGTCTTTTTGAAGTTCACCTAAAGCTGCTTGAATCGCTCGCTCAGATTCAGTATCCAGCGCAGATGTCGCCTCATCGAGAATCAGTACTGGAGCATCTCTTAATAAAGCTCTAGCAATGGCTATGCGTTGACGTTGACCACCTGAAAGGCTGGCTCCATTTTCGCCGACAATTGTGTCTAAGCCGAGCTCCATACCATCTATAAATTCACTCGCGTGTGCCAGTTTAGCAGCATGCTCAATTTGCTCACGGCTGTAACGGTCTTCCGCAGCATAAGCAATGTTATTGGCAAGCGTGTCATTGAATAGGTGTACATTTTGTGAAACTAGAGCAAAGTGCTCTCGCAAGTTTCGTAGTTTATAATCACGTACATCGTACCCATCAAGTTCAATGCTACCAGAATCAACGTCGTAGAATCTTGTAAACAAATTAGCGATGGTACTTTTACCCGAACCGGAACGTCCGACTAGCGCTACGGTCTTCCCTTTAGGGATAGAAAAGGTTACGTCTTGTAAGGCCGGCTTTTCGTTACCTTGATAAGTAAAAGTAACGTTCTTCACGTTAACGTCACCAACAGCACGATCAACTTGAACAAGACCTTTATCTTCTTCAACATCTAAATCCATCAAACCGAATAATGTTTGACTCGCAGCCATACCACGTTGGAACTCCGACGTTACGTTTGTTAGCGCCTTTAATGGACGCATCAAACCAAACATTGCAGAGAATACAACCGTGAACGTACCAGGAGTCAGTTCAGTACGAATAGAGTCGACACTCGCTAACACTAAAATCGTCACAATAGCGATAGAAGCAATCATCTGAATAATTGGGTTCGCAGCAGCTTGTGCTGTCACCATTTTCATCGTTTGCTGACGCATGTGATTGCTTACATCATCAAAACGTTCTTTCTCAACATCTTGCCCACCATAGCTCAGTACAACTTTATGACCTTTCAACATTTGCTCAGCTGAAGACGTCACTTCGCCCATAGTGGTTTGCATGTTTTTGGAGATTTTTCTAAATCGCTTAGAAACAACACTGATACCCCATGCAACGACAGGTGCAACGGCAAAGAGAACCAAAGACAGTTCCCAGCTATTCCAAAACATAAGTACTAGCAAACCAATAATGCTCGCACCTTCTCTGACAATACTCACTAGAGCACGGCTTGTTGCCGCTGAAACTTGTTCAGAGTCATAAGTGATACGTGAAAGCAGCGCACCGGTTTGTTCTTTATCGAAAAAAGAAACCGGCATGTGCATAAATTGTCCGAATACTTTTCGGCGAATTTCCATCACCACATTGCCTGACACCCAACTCAAGCAGTAGGTAGATATAAATCCACTAATACCACGAATGAGCATCATTGCGAATATAATGATTGGTAACGTGCGTAAGAAATCAGATTCAGCATTGCCAAAACCCTCATCGAGAAGAGGTTTCAGTAACGAGATCATATAGGTATCGGAGATAGCATTAACAACTAGCGCTACAACTGCAACCGCTAGACCAGATTTATACAGTCGAATATAAGTCCAGAGTCTTTTAAAGGTAACCCAGGTCGTTTCATCAGTTTGTGTTGACATAGAAGTGCTTTATTTTCTTACAATATTCTTTCTATTCTACTCCGTTACGAAGCATCTGCCTATACCACGGAGAGCGTCGATTTCCCCTCAAACTATCATATCGCCAACCTTTAGAATCAATTGTGATGGTAATTTGACCAAGCCTACCTGTATCGACCCATTCAATGTTGCGTAAAGCATACCGCTTTAGGACGGGTTGATGTGGCATCMCCCACTGGTTTCCTTTTGCTAGTGAAGCTATAGCAAGTTGCGGGGAAACTGCATCAATAAATCTCTGAGTAGAAGACGTTTTACTTCCATGATGTGGAACTATCAAAATATCGCTTTTTAAAACTTTAGGGGAGCGCACTATTAACCACTCACTCAGGGCATCAACATCCCCTGTTAATAAAATATTGGTTCCGGTTTTGCTTTCTGAAACACGAATCACACACGAATGTGGATTGTAAGCTCGCGAACTGAGTTTAGGCGGCCATACAACTTCAAAATCAACTGCTTTCCAAGACCAAAACTGGCCACGAGTGCAAGGTAAGTGTCCCATGCCTAATTGACTACTCCTGACCCAGTTCGGTTTATAGCGCTGAACAATATCTTTATAGCCTCCAGAGTGATCTAAATCAAAATGACTCACTATCACCCCTTCCAACTTATCGATACCGRTTTTATCAAGTACTGGGATGATCACCGAATTAGCCATTGTACCGCCCTCCCAAACAGCCCCCGTATCGTAAATCACCGCACCATCTTCCTGGCGAATAACAATAGCCAGACCATGCCCAACGTCTAATACATCGATAATAACCTCATCCACTTTATTATCTGTTAGCTTCCACCCAACAGCCAACACGCTTATTAAGAGTATTATTTTCGCTCTTAGAAAAGGAGCTAGCAGGATGGAAAATAAAGCAACGACTATCGTATAATCCGTAATGGCATCACTCGTGATAAACCAAAATAATTTGGAATAACCCGAACTTTGAATTACTGGCGAAATCGCAGCATCAACAACAAGCCACACGTTAAGTGCAAGTTTAGGCAAGGCAATAGAAGTAAACAGTGCTACGAATAGGAGTGGCACAACAACGAAAGAAAACCAAGGTAAAAAAATGAGGTTGTAAGCGAAGGAAGCTAAACTCACCCCATTAAAATAGTAGGCGGTGATCGGGAACATCAAGAGACTTAGCAGAAACTGAATTTTGACTAACACTAAGAGCTTCTTACGCCAGCAAATAGCGAAACGCCTCCAGCGTGACGTACAATAAATCACGATGGCAACAGCCCCGAATGACATCCACAGGCTGCTAGATAGTGACGAAAATGGGTCTATAGCTAAAGCAGAAGATAAGCATAGCAGCAGTATTTTCGGTGCGGATAATCGAATGGAAAGCAGCGTAAAGACGCTCACAGCTATGCACATCGATAACGCACGCTTAGTAGGTAGTGTAAATCCAGCTAGCCATGCATAAAAACACGCAAGCAATACAGCAAGTATGAAAGGCAACCACACTCCATCTGGCCAAATGCGCTTTAATATATTGCCACCAACATACCCTATACCAAACGCAATGCCGATATGCAGGCCAGAAATCGCAATTAAGTGAATTAAACCACTGGCCTTTAGCCCTTCCCATGTTGCTACATCTATCCCCTCTCTCACACCAAAACTCAGAGCAATTAATAACCCCGAATACTCTAAAGGAGCAGTTAATTTAGAAATCCTCTCATACCATTGTGAACGTAAGGAAAAACGAGATGAAATAGAGTAACTACTGTCAGCAACATAGTTCGCAGTYGCAATAATACCCTGACTGAATAGATGTTTTTCTTTATCAAAACCAGCCATATTCAACCGTCCGTAAATCGGTTTAATACGGACTATCATATTGATTTGATCGCCGTAATCTAGCTTAAATGGAGTCGCTAAACGTACCCTCCCCAAAGAAAATACGTTGTTTTTTTGACCATCAATTGATCTAACTTCAATTACGCTTTCATAACCGTAGCGATTTTGCTTAAAAAGACTAACAACCTGAGCGTTTATGGTAGTATTCTCAGCAGATTGGAACAGTTGTTCAGTTTGAAAAGTGAGTAAATTCCCTTGGAGGATGACTAAGATGCCCGCACTCAGTCCCCCTCTAATTGCCAATTGCGCCCTATACTTAATTAAGACTGCCAATATCACCAACAAAACGACACTCCAACGAGCACTCGGCAACCATAGCCAGTAATTCGTGGAAACAATCGTTAAAACAAAAGATATTAGAAACCTGTAGCTAAACAAGAGAGTTCTTTCCTACTATGCCAAGAAAGTTTATTAAGCGATTTATGCCAGACCATGAACTGATTAAACGTCAGAAGGCATTGAAAGTTTTTGGCAACGTTCTCTACAACCCTAATTTATGGTGTTTGAACCGACGTTCCGCTGCTGGAGCATTTGCAGTTGGCCTATTTATGGCTTTCGTGCCTCTTCCAAGCCAAATGATCATGTCCGCAGGTTTAGCTGTTCTTTGTGGCGTTAACCTGCCACTTGCTGTTGCACTTGTATGGATCAGTAATCCCGTCACCATGCCTGTACTGTTTTACTTTGCTTATAAAGTTGGTGCTTTTGTCATGCATGTTCCACCGCAGCAGTTCCACTTTCAGTTATCGTGGGACTTCATTTTGGAACAGATGAGTACTATTGGGCCTCCATTCTTACTCGGTTGCTTAATATGCGGTACGCTATCTGCGATTCTGGGTTACTTTGGTATAAAAGGGCTCTGGCGCTATTCAGTCGTAAGAAGTTGGCAAAAGCGTCAAACACGCTAGTAACCGCGCAGTCAAATTTGAAGATAGTATTAGCTAAAACTCGATTAATCCGACAGAAACCAATGCAACGGATGTTTAGTTATTAGCAACTTTCAAGATAACCCCTGAGAACTATTTGAAAATAAAAAAGGACCTGATTAGGTCCTTTTTTTGATGAGTATCGAGGAAGAATGAGCTTCGAGGAAACACCTCAATTACTTTGCACTCAACACTGAAGCAGGGTTTAACTTCGCAGCTCTAGAGGCCGGATACAAAGTAGCAAGTAAACTAAGTACTATTGCAGTTCCTGAAACCATAACAACATCAAACATCACCAGTTGAGATGGCAAGAAATCCACAAAATAAATGTCACCAGAAAGAAATTGGTGTCCGACTAGTGATTCTAGCCCTTTAATCATTGTCGTTAAGTTAAGAGCAGCAATAACACCGACTACACTACCAACCACACTACCTAACACACCAGAAAATACGCCCTGCCAGACAAATATTCTTTTAACCAAACCGCTGGTAGCACCCATAGTTTTCAGAATCGCGATTTCAGCAGCTCTATCTTTAACCGCCATCATTAGAGTAGACACAATATTAAAGCAGGCGACACCGATAACCAGCACCATAACTAGGTACATAATCGTTCTCACCAATTGGATATCTCGGTAAAGAAAACCATACTTTTGCTGCCAACTTCTTAGATAAACATAAACATTCAGATCATTCCCCACTTCACGAACAATCTGATTAGCATTCAGTACTTCACTAACCTTAAGTGAAACGCCAGTTACACCATCACCGATCCCGGCATATTGCTGAGCATCTGCCATTGGCACTAAGGCTAGGTTATGATCAATTTGCCCATTCAAAGCCAACAGTCCTGCGACTTTGACACGTAACCGCTTTGGCGCTTGTACCTTAGAAGACAGGCTAGCCGTTGGTATCATCAAAGTAAGATAATCACCGACCTTTACTCCAATAGCAGAAGCAACACCCGCTCCTAAAATAACTTGCTGTTCACCCGCTCTAAAGTTGTTCCAAGCTTCTTTATCTATAAACTTAGAGAGGCTTGATACCTTTTGTTCAGCTTCAGGGTTAACACCACGTACCTCAATAGCTTTTAACTCTTTGCCTTTTTCGGCTAAAGCCGTCAAACGAACATAGGGCGCGGCTGCTATAACCTTTTCGTGTTCAACCGCTTTTTCAATAACGTGTGCCCACTCCGTTATAGGTTTATTTACACCTTCAAATTCACCGTGCGGGATCACTGACAGTACGCGCGACTCAAGCTCACGCTCAAAGCCGTTCATAGCTGACAAACCTATAATGATGACAGCGACACCGATGGCTATACCAAAAGTAGAAGATAGTGAGATGAACGACACCATTTTGTCACGCTGCTTCGCACGACTAAAACGACTACCAATCAATAAAGACAATGATGGAAACACTTAACGCACCTCTTCATCGACATTGAGTAACAGCCCATCTTGCATGTGTAACTGGCGATCCATTTTTGCAGCCAATTCACCATCGTGAGTAACTACAAGAAAGGCTGTACCTGACTCTTTATTTAACTCACGCATCAAATCATAAATGGCTAAAGCGGTATTGTGGTCGAGGTTGCCTGTCGGCTCATCAGCTAACACCAAATCTGGCTTATTCACTAATGCCCTTGCGATAGCCACTCTTTGACGTTCACCACCAGATAGTTCAGATGGCCTGTGTTCCACACGATGAGATAGCCCTACTTTGTCCAGCAGTTCTCTTGCCGCTTGTTTGGCGGCTTGCGGTTTAGCGCCGCCAATCAATAGTGGCATTGCCACATTTTCAAGAGCAGAAAAATCCGCAAGCAAGTGGTGAAATTGATAAACAAAACCCAAATGTTGATTACGCAATTTAGCTTGTTTATTGGGGCTTAACTTCGCTAAGTCTTGTTCTAAGAAGTGAACTTGACCTTGTGATGCATCGTCTAAAGCTCCTAAAATATGCAGTAATGTACTCTTCCCCGAACCAGACGTACCGATAATAGAAACCAACTCTCCTTTTGAAACCGAGAAGCTCACCCCTTTTAACACTTCAGTATCTAGTGAACCTTCACGATACGTTTTACGAACATCGTGACAGTGTAAAAATTTATTCATAACGAAGTGCCTCAGCGGGTTTAACAGAAGATGCACGATAAGATGGGAATACAGTTGCGACCAGGCTTAGTGCAATAGCTAGGACAACCACAACGATAATTTGTATCGGATTAATTAAAACTGGGAGCGCCCCTCCAAAAGAGAACAAGGCTACTCCGGCACCGCTTAGAATGGTATTCAGATTTGACGCGAGTAGTACCCCTAATGCGCCACCACCCAGCGAACCAATAACACCACTGCTTGCGCCTTGAACCATAAAGATGCCCATAATCTGAGAACCTTTCATTCCTTGAGTCTTAAGAATAGCGACTTCAGATTGCTTCTCCATTACCACCATAATCAAAGCAGATATAATATTAAAAGCTGCAACACCTATAATCAAACCAAGCATTAAGCCCATCATGTTCTTTTCCATTCGAACCGCTTGAAATAGCTCTCCTCGTTGCTCACGCCAGTCACTCCAAACCCACCCATCAGGCAAAGTTTGTTGGGATAAGTCGGCAACAGCAAACGGGTCCTCAAAAAACAAACGCCAGCCCGAAATTGTATCGGACTTATAGCGCATCAACCTGCCAGCATCTTTAATGTGTGTCACCATTAACTGAGCATCAATATCTGACCCAGTATTGTAAATACCAGCGACAGTGAAGTTACGCTGACTCGGGATCCGACCAAGTGGTGTGTATTGACTGGCACTGGTCACCATTAACCTAACTTTGTCACCTGTCGATACTTTTAAACTGCGAGCCATCGTGTGACCAAGGAAAACTTGATACTTTCCAGCTTGTAAGTTCGACAATCGCCCCGCTATCAAGTGGTCTTGAATAGGGTCATTTTCATCCGGGTCAATACCAATAAGAAGCCCAGCAGCTAATTGCGCAGAACTTTGAATAACCGCTTCACTGCGAACAATAGGTTCTACCTGACCATTTTGAGAGAGCTGCTGAATAAATCCAGGGGCTTCGTCAGATAAAGGTGTCTTACCTTTATCTGAAGATATAACAGCTTGTGGTAACACACCTAGGATCCGCTCTTTTAATTGAGCTTCAAATCCATTCATAACCGAAAGGACTGTTACTAAGGACATAACACCGATAGTAATTCCAGCTGTAGACATGTAAGAAACGAAACGGCTAAAGCGATCGCCAGAGCGACCTCTTAAATAGCGAATTCCGATAAAAATAGAAATAGGATGAAACATGTTCAAAACCAACAAATTGGGATGCGACTTAATGTAGCGAGAATTCTACTCACTTTGTAGGTCTAAATTGAAAATATCCAGTCAAATAAGTCAATTAGTACTGCTTCCCTTGATTACTCCGCTCACATAGCGATAATCAATAGAAATATCCAAGGAAGTTCACCATGACAGAGCAAGAGTTTTTCACCGTTCACCATAGCCTTACCGCTAATATTGAGCCTTTGCCTCAAGAGTTCATTTTGCCTTCTCAAACTCAATTTGAAGCTGAGATCCCAGCGCCATTTATTGTCGCTAGTGAATTCAGTCAACTTGATTTAATGGCAGACAATGCACGAATGGAATTGAAAAACAGCGATTTTAAGCACGTCATCGGTTTGCTGGAAACACAAAATTCAAAGTTAAACTTGCTGCTCAGCTTCATGCTTTCTCAACAAGATGAGCCTGAGCTTCGAACTCATACTTACAGCTTTGGAGCGAGTCAATTTTCATATCACTCAACCAAAGCAGTCACTCCCGGAACAAAAGTACGTGCCAAGTTATTCTTGGAATGTCCCGCGGCTGCAATTTACTGCTACGCAGAAGTAAATACATGCTCTGAAAAAGAAAACGGTTTTGAAGTTCAACTCAAATATGTTTTGCTTCGAGATGCAGACCAAGACCTCCTTATTAAAGCTGCGCTACATCAGCAACAAAAACTATTACGCCAACGCTCACTAGATCGCGATAACCAATAATTACATCATGACAAATACGACTCTTCTTACATTGCCAAAGACGGCAGGTGCTGGTGACAAAAAATCACTAGGTAATCTTGTTGGTTCATCGTTAGCACTTTCAATCGCAGAGCTAGCAGCCCAACATTCAAGTCATACTCTACTTGCTGTCCCTGACCCACAGCTTGCACTAAAACTGCAAGCTGAGATCGAGCAGTTTACAACCGCTGAAGTTGCATTGTTTCCTGACTGGGAAACACTCCCATATGACAGCTTCTCACCGCACCAAGAGATTATTTCAGACCGTATCGCTCGCTTATATGCTTTGCCGACTCAAGGGCAAGGTGTCACCATAGTTCCCATCAACACCTTGCTACAACGTCAATCGCCACGCGACTTTTTGATGCAGCACACCTTAATGGTAAAAACGGGCGACAACTTTTCATTAGAGAAGCTACGCATGCAGCTCGAAAAGTCCGGTTACCGCTATGTAGACCAAGTATTTGGACCAGGAGAATACGCAAGTCGAGGCTCTATCCTCGATCTATTCCCTATGGGCAGCAGCGATCCTTATCGTATTGATTTCTTTGATGATGAAATCGATACAATTCGAACATTTGATCCAGAAAACCAGCGTTCAATTGAAGATATTCAAGAGATTCGACTGCTCCCGGCCCATGAGTTTCCAACATCTGAATCTGCCATTGAAGACTTCCGTATTCGTTGGCGTCAACAGTTTGAAACTCGACGTGAGCCAGAGTCGGTTTACATGCAAGTATCAAAGGGAACTTGGCCAGCAGGGATAGAATATTGGCAACCTCTATTCTTTGAGCACACTGAGACTCTATTTGATTATGTGAGTGACGATACCCAAGTTCTGGTACTTGGTGACATTGAATCGGCTGTCGACACCTTTTTAAGTGATGTAGCAGAACGCTATGAACAGCGCAAGGTCGATCCTCTGCGTCCATTGCTCACTCCAGATCAACTGTGGCTGAAAAAAGATGAGCTCTATACATGCCTTAAGCAAAAGGCTCAGCTGCACCTTAACATTGAAGAAATAGAGACAAAACAAGGTCGAGTAAACCTCCCAGTTGCGCCTCTACCTGACTTAGGGGTCCAGCACCAAAACAAAGAGCCGCTAGCCAGCCTAAGAAAGTTCACCGAGTCATTTGATGGCAAAGTCATTTTCTCCGTAGAATCAGAAGGTCGAAGAGAAGCCCTCACTGAATTACTGCAGGGAATAAAAATACGCCCGCAGGAGGTCACTTGCCTTCAAGATGCTCTTTCCGGTAAAGATAAGTATCAATTGGTTTTAGGTTCTGCAGAGCACGGTTTTATTCACACTGAACAAAAGTTTGCATTCATTTGTGAAAGTGATTTGCTGGGTGACCGCGTCGTTCAACGACGTAAAAAAGATAAGAAGAGTGTCAACAGTGACACGGTTATTCGCCACCTAGCGGAGTTAAAACCAGGACAAGCTGTCGTTCATATTGATCACGGTATTGGCCGCTATATTGGTTTACAAACCTTAGAAGCCGGCGGAATGGTGACGGAGTACGTAACTCTCGAATACCAAAACGATGCCAAACTTTACGTGCCTGTAGCATCACTAAACCTAATTGGTCGCTACTCGGGTGGCGCTGAAGAAACCGCTCCACTACATAAACTCGGTGGAGAGGCGTGGACGAAAGCTCGTAAGCGCGCCGCTGAGAAAGTACGTGATGTCGCAGCAGAACTCCTCGATGTTTACGCGAAGCGAGAATTGAAGCCAGGCTACAAATTTGCCTTAGACCGAGGTCAATACGCAACATTTAAATCAGGTTTCCCATTTGACGAAACAGACGACCAAGCAACTGCAATCAATGCTGTCATGTCTGATATGTGTCAAGCAAAGGCAATGGACCGCTTGGTTTGTGGTGATGTTGGCTTTGGTAAAACAGAAGTCGCCATGCGAGCCGCTTTTGTCTGCACAGATAACAGTAAGCAAGTCGCTATATTGGTTCCGACAACTCTGCTTGCACAGCAACATTTTGAAAACTTCCGTGACCGTTTCGCTAACTTACCGATACGAGTAGAAGTTCTTTCTCGCTTTAAATCGGCAAAAGAACAAAAAGCGATAATGAAAGACGTCGCGGACGGAAAAGTCGATATTTTGGTGGGTACACATAAACTCCTTTCTAGTGATATTTCGTTTAAAGATCTTGGCCTCTTGATCGTGGATGAAGAACACCGCTTTGGCGTACGCCAGAAAGAAAAAGTGAAAGCGATGCGAGCGGATGTTGATATTCTTACACTCACCGCGACACCTATCCCAAGAACACTAAACATGGCCATGAGTGGTATGCGTGATCTATCGATTATCGCTACTCCTCCAGCTCGTCGACTTGCAATTAAAACATTCGTTCGTGAAAGCGACGATGCCGTTGTACGTGAAGCGGTTTTGCGTGAAATTATGCGTGGCGGACAAGTTTACTTCCTGCACAACCAAGTCGATACCATTGAGAAAGTCGCTGCCGATTTAGAAAAACTCATTCCTGAAGCTCGTGTCACCGTCGCTCATGGCCAAATGCGTGAGCGCGAGCTTGAACGTATCATGAACGACTTCTATCACCAGCGTTTCAACTTGTTGGTATGTACAACGATTATCGAGACGGGTATCGATGTTCCTACCGCGAATACTATTATTATGGATCGCGCAGATAACCTTGGCTTGGCACAACTTCACCAATTACGTGGACGTGTCGGTCGTTCTCACCACCAAGCTTATGCGTACTTAATGACACCTCATCCCAAAGCAATGACCAAAGATGCCATCAAGCGTTTAGATGCAATAGCGTCGTTGGAAGATTTGGGGGCTGGTTTTACACTCGCGACTCACGATTTGGAAATTCGTGGTGCAGGTGAATTACTTGGTGATGAACAAAGTGGTCAAATTCAGTCAGTCGGTTTCACTCTCTATATGGAGATGTTAGAGCAAGCAGTGGAAGCCTTAAAAGAAGGTAAAGAGCCATCACTCGACGACCTTCTAAGAGAACAAACAGAAATTGAGATGCGACTGCCCGCTCTATTGCCCGATGATTACATCCCAGACATCAATACTCGTTTATCTATGTATAAGCGTATCGCTAGCGTGGGTGATAAGGATGAACTATCAGAACWCAAAGTAGAGCTGATCGACCGCTTTGGAACCTTGCCCGATGCAACGAAGAACCTCATTTCAATTTCCGAGTTAAAAGTAGAAGCCGCCAGTATTAAAGTGAAGAAAATTGAAGCTCATGATAAAGGTGGATTCTTAGAATTCTACCCTGACGCTGACATCAACCCGACTTATCTGGTTAAACTGTTGCAGTCTCAACCTCAAAAATTTGCAATGGAAGGTCCAACCAAATTTAAGTTTACTGTACCATTAGTGGATAGACGTAAACGTATTCAATTTGTTGGCGACTTGTTGAACGAATTTAAGCAGAATCTATTGCCTGCGAGTTAACTTCCACCAATTGAACACAAAATCTGCCCAATCTCTATTGGGCGGAAAATGGAGAAACAATGAAAAATCTGATCCCACTTCTATTGTTGATGGTTTCCATGCCAAGCTTGGCACAAAGACAGTTTGATATCGAAGTGCTCATTTTTAAGCGTGCAGTTGACGCAGAAGCAATGAACGAGTCATGGCCAAATACGTTACCTGAGATCAACATGGAAAAGGTTGGTTCATTTCGGGACGCAAGCTACCGCGCTCAAAAAAACGTTAAAATGCTGCCTTACTCTGAGTATAAATTGCTTGAACAAAAAGACTCCTTAAAGAAACACGCGGGCTTTAAAGTGTTATTGCACAAAGCTTGGAGACAAGGAGATAACGGTAAAGCTTCTGCGCCAGTATTCCACATTCAAGCGGGTAAAGATTACTCTACAAAGTTTAATTCCGATGGCTCTGAAAAAGTAGAGTTACTGACAGCAACTGACGGGATCACTGAAGAAACCATTGATGCACCTTTATACGAGTTAGATGGTAAGTTTCAAGTCTACGTCCAACACTATCTATATGCAGAAACGACTCTAGATCTAAAAGCTCCTAGCGTTCGTGAAATTACGCTACAGGAACAAGCAGTTGAACTTGATACTCCAGTTAGCGATGCGGAAAGTAACGTTCAAGTTGGTAACCTAGCCGAAGTGTCACCGACAGTAGAAGTAGAAGAGTTCTTAAAAAGTTACCGCATGGAACAGAAACGCCGTATGCGTAGTACTGAAACTCACTACTTAGACAACCCTCTGCTTGGCATTATCATTCAAGTACGTCGCGTCGCCGAGCAATAAGCTTGTGCAATAATTACATCAGCCCTCTGAACTGAGGGCTTATTGTAGGAAAGTTCATGAGCCCCGATTTTCAAATAATTTCCACAAACCTCGCCCTGCGCGTCATTCAGCCTGAAGATGCCAACACTTTTGCTCAACTCATCCAACACTCTCCATCCCTGTACCCATGGGTAGACTGGTGCCATTCGGATTACACAATCGATGAAGCGTCTAAGTTCATTTTGGCAACTCGCTTAAACTGGGTTAAAGCGGAAGCTTTTGGATTTGGTGTTTTCCACAGAAAAACCAACAAGTTCTTGGGGATGGTAGCCATAAATGAGCTTTATCACACGTTTAATATGGCGAGTTTAGGCTATTGGATCGGAGATGAGTTTCAAAGGCAGGGGTATGCAAAAGAGGCTATGATCGCCTTATTTGAGTTTTGCTTTGCACAACTTAAACTAACACGCCTTGAAATTGTATGTGATCCAGACAATAAGCCGAGCCAAGCCCTAATAGAAAGTTGTGGTGGTATAAAAGAGTCACTTGCTAGGAACCGTTTCATCTTTAACGGCCAATCTAAAGATGGAATAGTCTTTTCCGTTGTGCCATAAATCATGGCTCTCACACAAACACTTATAAACAAAAAAAGAGCTCAATGAGCTCTTTTTTTATTAAGGATTACAAACAAATTAGTGCAGTTTTAAGTTCGGACGTAATACTCGGTTAATACGTCCTACCAGCATCATCAGTGCCGTTTTCACGATACCGTGAAGCGCCATTTGATGCATTCGGTAAAGAGAAATGTAAACGATACGTGCAATACGGCCTTCAACCATCATCGAGCCTTTCGTAAGGTTGCCCATTAGGCTACCTACTGTTGAGAAACGGCTAAGAGAAACTAAAGAACCTTTATCTTTATAGATATAGTCTTTTAGCTCACGGCCGTTCAACTTCGCGATAATGTTGCTAAATGCGCAGCTTGCCATTTGGTGAGCCGCTTGAGCTCGCGGTGGAACGAATGAACCATCAGCTTGTGTACACTGCGCCAAATCACCAATAACAAAAATATCTTCGTCACGTGTTGTTTGAAGTGTGTCATTTACAACAAGTTGGTTAATGCGGTTAGTTTCAAGACCAGCAATATCTTTCATAAAATCAGGTGCTTTGATACCCGCAGCCCAAACCATGATTTGTGCAGGAATTTTCTCACCATCTTTAGTTGTAAGACCATCGCTATCAGCTTGTGTCACCATAGTCGAAGTACGAACTGTCACACCTAGCTTAGTCAATTCTGAATGAGCCGCGCTCGAAATTCGAGGAGGTAGAGCAGGAAGAATTCGTTCACCGGCTTCCACTAGATTTACGTTTAGCTTACTAGAGTCTAAATCACCAAAACCGTAAGTGCGTAGTTCTTTAATAGCGTTATGCAGTTCAGCAGAAAGCTCAACGCCCGTAGCACCAGCACCAACGATTGCGATATCAACCGTACCTTGACCACTATTAGCATGCAGCTTAAGGAATTGATTGTTCATTTCGCTACGGAAACGGTGTGCTTGCTCTGGGCTATCAAGGAAAATACAGTTATCACGAACTCCTGGAGTGTTGAAATCATTCGACGTTGAACCGATCGCTAACACTAAAATATCGTATTCTAGCTCACGACTTGGCATAAGTAGTTCACCAGCGTCATCTTTCAGTTCGCTCAATACAATGACTTTACGCTCACGGTCGATGTCTTTGAGGCTACCCATTTGGAAATCAAACTGGTGGTTTTTAGCATGAGCACGGTAGCTCAATGCGTCAACGCCTTCGTCAAGAGAACCTGTTGCTACTTCGTGTAACAATGGTTTCCAAAGATGGCTTGCTTTACGGTCGACAAGGGTAATTTGAGCACGGTTCTTGCGCCCTAATGTACGGCCTAGCTTGGTTGCTAGTTCAAGACCACCAGCTCCACCGCCTACAACGATAATTTTTGTCACAATGACAATCCTCTACAAAAATGAATAAATGGGGTTCGGCTCGATGACTCCAACCGATAAATTCTTTTGTTAACTGCTGATATTCAGTCGCAGTGAGAGGGCTACAGCACCGAAGCTCAGTTCGATGATTTGCACACGTTTGATTAAATTAAGCTATGCATCTTGAGATGTGACGCACAAAATATGGGCAAGTTTTATTACTCGCTCTCAAT
>NZ_JAKJSW010000234.1:0-6032 GCF_050337375.1 Vibrio makurazakiensis
CCACCAATCGTGATAGTGTAAGTTTCATCTGGCTCATTTACGTCATCAATTACGGTTGGAACAATAACTTTAAACTCTGTCACTCCACCACCAATCGTGATAGTGTAAGTTTCATCTGGCTCATTTACGTCATCAATTACGGTTGGAACAATAACTTTAAACTCTGTCACTCCAACTGGGATAATAACTCTCTGACCATCATCGCTAAGAGTGACATTATTAGTGAATGAAATATCACCTTTTCTCACATCCGAACTATCTGGAAGGTTAATGCTAAATTGTGCTTCTTTATCCAACGTTCCGTTTACTGATACAGAAAACTCTAAGTTTTCACCTTCAATCGCATCGGCTGAGTTTTCGACAGTTAGCGTTGGTTTATCACCGAGATCATGTGCAATTTTACCTTCTGCTGATTGACCAATATCCCCATGGTCAATAATCACATCAAGTGACTGATCTGTTGGGGACAGGAATGGCACTTCAGAAAGCTTGAGTCCAAAGTTTTCGACAGATTCGAACCTTGAATCATCGACGGTAGGTACATTAATGCTGAAATCTGTCACTTTTGAAGGTAACGTAAATGTACCAGCAACGGGATCTACATTAATTGTATGAAGCAGAGCAGCTTGAGTATACGTAACGGTTACTCCAGCAAATGGTTGATCTATATTGCTCGATAGATCACTCAAACTTGCGTTATGACCATTATCATCGACGATGAACTCAACCTTCATTGAGATTGTAGGTTCAGAGGGCTTATCTAAATGAGCATTGAAAATAGCAGTGCTACCTTCTTCAACAATTTGTGCATCATCTAATGTAAGTTTTGGGTGATCTGTTTGATCATTGAGAATTGTACCTTCACCTTCCAAGTCAGATTTAGATTCATCGATACCAATGCCGTTATTAGACTTGGTCTCTTCAACTTTTAAGCCGAACCTTTCGCTCCATTCGTAAGTCGAGTCCTGGTTTACAGGTACGCTAACTTGAAGCTCAGTAACGCCAGCTGGAATTTCAACGAATCCATTGACAATATTTGCAGTATGAAGCTGACTATCAAGTCCAATATACTGATAAACAAGTGCAGAGGAATCAACATCGTTTTCTTCTGCGTCATATCCTGCTGAAGTATCGATAGCAAATTTAACGAATAATGCTTCTGAAGCAGGGCCGTTTAGCGTAACGCTAAATACGGCACTTGAACCTTCACCAACGGCAACTGCGTCACCTACTTGAATCGTTACGTCTTCATCGATGATAGTGACAATACCGGCTTGCGCAGAGGTTTGCCCTGCAGTCTTAGCTGAAACAGAGAAAGACTCGTTTCCTTCGAACAAACTGTCTTCTGTGGTTTGTACCTTTACAACAAATGAAGTTTGCCCCGAAGGTAAATCAACAGAAAAAGACCCATCGTTGTTGACGACTACATCGTTAATTTCTTGGCCGTTTTCCAAGACGACAGTTACCGTACTACCCGTAAAATCAGCACCTTTCGACGCTGAGCCACTCATAAGTGTAAGGTCAACCGTCGTATCCGTTTGGCTTTCATTGCTAAGCGTTACTTTAACACTCGCCACATCACCTTCACCGACATTGATACCTGCTGCATCTGCGATATTCGTTACACCAATGACTGTAGGTTCTGGATCGATATCCATAATCTCGCCAATGGCAGACTTACCACCAACCGTTACAGTGTAATTTTCGTTACCTTCATAAACGCCATCAGTCACTGTCGGGAGTATAACAGTGAAGTCTTTAACACCAACCGGTACAACAAGTTCACCCGTAACAGGGTCAACTTTAACGCCATTGGTAAACTTAACTTGTGATAAATCTACATCTGAGTTGTCTGCATTATCAGAACTCACATCCCCATATTGAATTGTCAAACGAGTTTCTGTGAGTGTACTTTCATCAAGAGTTACTTTGTAAGCCAGGTCATCACCTTCATTAACAGAAGAAGAGAGCAGCGCTACATTAGCGACATCAGCGGCTGTTGGGGCTGGATTAACTATCACATTGACAGTCGCTTCTGCAAAACCACCATTGTCATCAGTGATTTGATATTTAAATTCGGTGTTACCCACGAAGTCATCATCTAAATCAAAGTATACGACTCCATTTTCAATACGAGCTTCACCATGTTGCTCGCCAAAAACATAAGTAATGCGGATTGAGTCGCCATCAGGATCAGAGTCGTTCGCAAGTAAGTCAGACACTGGAACTTCCAGAGTGCCACCTTGATTAATTGCATAGCTACTTTCTGAACTCGACGCCTTAAAACCAGTTAAGAAGTAGTCTGAAGAATCAGTGCCTCTTGCAGGGATATCAGTGAAATCTATAGCCTCAAATACAATTGAGTCGAATGCTTTCCCTTCCAGATCTACGTCATAAGTACCGGTTGAACCTGACTGATTAGCCGTAAACGTATCGCTTGCAACAACGACACCGTCAAGATAAGCAACCCATTTACCTTGTTCATGGTTACCAGAACCACCTTCATCTTTGAATAGGTTAGATACGCTGAAGCTAAACTCTGTTGCCGGATGATCGAGATCGATAACAAGCTGTTCAGACTCACCATCTTCACGATTAAATTGGATCTGAGCTTCTATCCCACCATTCTCGTGTCCACTAACACCACGCTTAACTCCGACCTCGGTTACATCTTTCTCTTTCCCTTGATAGAACGCTTTCATTTGAGCGCCAGAATCGACCCAAGATCCAGCGTTAAAGTGACCCAAATTAACTTCAAAGCCATTAGGATCATTGACGGCTATAGGTGATAAATTTCCATCATCCAATGTAACCGTTGATTCATCACTAAAGTTTCCATCACTATCTACTGCACGATAATCAAAAGAGTCATTAGACTCTGTTTCAAGATAACGTAATTCCCAATTACCATTCCCTTCGGTTCCAAGGGTGACACTGGTAATTTGAGCGCCTTCAGGTAATGGGAAATCAGCCGAAGGAATCGTTAATTCATGGAATAAATTACTATTACCAGCTGTTGATTTTTGGAAGTTGAACTCAACCCCGTCAGCTGGCCCACCGTCGTAATGTACGATAATTTTTACAGAAGACTCGTTAGCGTTATTCAGGTTTTCGTTAAACCAACCACCGACACCATCTAAACCAAGCGTTATTGCTTCCGCAGGACGAGAGTCAAAGTCAATTGAAATTGTTTCGTTCTTATGAATACCACCATCATTTTTGACACCGATACCGTAACCTACGTGTGAAGCGTTAGGATCACCGAGGTACTGGACTAATGGTCCATTAGAAGAACTAATCGTTATGACGTCACCGTTCGCTAACGTCAGTTCTCGTTCACTAGGTTTATTCGTTTCTTCACCCCAGTTGATAAATTCTGAAGAGCTCGAATCAGCTTCACCATTCATTGGTGCATTTTTACTACCCAGAACAAAACCTTCAGAGTCGCTGTCAGGTTCGTATTGAATCAAATTAGGATCAAACTTCGTATATTGGCTATCGTCTTTCCCTTGGTATAGGTCGCTTTCAGTTATTTGCGAACCTTGATACCAAAGTGTTCCGCTTGTTGGAAGCTCAGTAATAACGACTTGAAGAGTCACATTTCCATCGAGATCGTCCTCGATATCAGATATATGATCGCTACCATTTCCGTCTATAGAGTCAGTACCAGTATCGAAGATAACAAATGACTTACCCGTTGATGAAACTGTTGCTGTGAAATCTTCGGATTCAGGAGGATTGTCGTGGCTATCATCAATAAGGACATCTTTATTCGCCTTGGATATATCCAGTTTCTCAAATACATCGGTGCTACCTTGAGTTACCGACACAACGCTAACGTTAAAGGATTGACCAGCTTCGTATTCAGAATCCTGCACAGTTTCTATCTTGAATTCTGCTGAATCTGAATTTGCCGGTACATTGACAGTAATCACTTCAACGATGTCTTCGTTGCTGGCATTGGTATATGTGTACTCCAGCGTGATAACACTATCTTCAGGTACTGGTTCACTTAGTGTTACGGTAAAGGCGCTTGTAGTATCACCTTCAACCACAGAATCTGGACCAGAAAGGCTAACAACAACGGTATCCTTTTCGGCAGTATCCGTTTCATCAATGATTTTAGCCGTATCGGAACCCTGTCCTGGTGCTTCGACGAAGTCACTATCTGAAGAAACCTTCAATGTTACTGTTTCTTCGCCCTCTAGCAGGCTGTCATCAAGAACCTTAACGAATACTTCTAGACTATCAGAGCCCTTAGCAATAATAAGTTCTGAAAGCTCTTGCTCCGAAAGGGCTTTGTAACCTTGGCCATCTTTTACGTAGATTTTATCTTCGTAGTCGATACCCTTCGTCGCTGTATCATCTGTATGCCCTAGTTCTAGGTCTAGACCCACATTTTCTGAAACCAATTCATCTAGGTTGATTTCAAACGATAAGTAAGCGTCTTCTGCTTCAGTAACGGGCTGACCCGCTGTAATGGTTAGCTCGGCTACTGGTAGAACATCAACATTTATAACAACAGTATCTGTTCCGCCTTTTCCATCAGATACAGTTACAACGAATGAATCTTCGCCATCGAACTCAGCGTTCGGAGTGTACGTCCAAGCGCCATTTTCAGGGTTGATTACTACACTGCCGTTTGCTGGCTCGTCAACTGAGTAGGTTAGTTTATCTCCATCCACATCAGTAGCCGACACTGAACCTGAAATTGGTGCATCTTCTTTGGTGACTACTTCAATTTTTTCGCTGTCGCCTAATGGCGTGCCATCTTTTTCAATTACTGGAGCATCATTAACAGGTGTTACATTCAATGTGACTGTAGCGGTGTCAGTTTTACCGTTACCATCAGTGACCATGTAATCAAATGTCGCTTCACCGTTGTAATCTTTACTTGGTGTGAATGTAATAGTTTGGTTGACGTAATCGACAATAAAGCTGCCATTTTCCGCATCAGAAACTCTTACAATCTCAAGTGAATCTCCATCAATATCAGTATCGTTCGCAAGCAGTTCTGCAAACGAGATAGTGATAGCTTCATCTTCCTTAGTAGTCAAATGTGGTTCAGAGGTGCCGGTAACGGTAATATTGTCTAGCAGTGCACCGWGACTATCTGATGAACCTGAACCTGCAAAGGTCAAGTCTGTAGTATCTTGTTGGACGTCGACGTTAGCCGTGATTCGATACCAGCCGTTACCATCGACCCCACTAATCTGAATATCGTGGCCTTCATGACCTGACAAAGTGCCGTTTGCATGTACGGTAATCGTAACTGTGCCGAAAGTGAAGGTCATATTCGACGAGCTATTACCACCATTATGACGAGGGTTGTAATCGAACTCGACGCGAACACTTTCCTGACCAGAAGTATCTATTGTTGTAGTTATTGCCGTGTTTTTATGAGCATCTAGTTCAGCAATGTAATCGCCATCAGTTGCTTCAGCGATCAAGCCATCACGCTGAATTTCTAGGCCGTTAGTTGCATCCCATTCGTCAAGCTGATCACCACTTACGACTGTCCAGCGTCCGGTGTTCGCCATATTCTCGAATGACTCAGAGAACAGCACGGTTTCGGTAGCAGCATCATATCTATCGTCATTTGCTTTAGGGCCGTCATTGGTACCTGTCACGGTGATCGTTAGCATTGCTGTATCTGTACCACCTTGACCATCACTAATGACGTAAGTGAACGTTTCAGATACCTGCTCACCAACTTTTAAACTATCCGCATTATCAGCGACGTAGCTATAGCTTCCGTCTTCATTTACAGTCAAAGTACCAAAACTACCCGCTAAGCCATTACCTATAGTTCCCGCGGTACTATTTGTTGAGTTTTCAGCACCTGTGCGGATACTAATAACTTCAAGGTTGCCACCGTCTACATCGCTATCGTTCTTCAACAGACCGCTCTCCGCAACAACTTCTAATGTTGCGTCTTCGTTTAGCGCACCAAGATCATTACGAGCAACCGGACCATCGTTGCTACCAGTAATAGTAATGGTCGCTGTTTGCTCGGTGACACCGCCCAAACC
>NZ_JAKJSW010000235.1:0-6031 GCF_050337375.1 Vibrio makurazakiensis
ATTAAAGCCATTTCTGCCACTGGTGGTTATGCGTGTTCAGTGATTACCGCAATTACTGCTCAAAATACCCTTGGCGTTTCAGCCATTTTTCCTATCCCAATTGAGCATGTTGAAAAGCAGCTCGATGCCGTGTTTTCAGATCTGAATGTTGTCGCAGTCAAAGTGGGCATGCTCGCTGACTCTAGCATTATCAAAGTTGTCGCTTCTAAGATTAAGCAGTACCGACCTGAGTTTTTGGTGGTCGACCCTGTGATGGTGGCGACTAGTGGCGATTTATTACTGGAACAATCAGCCATCAGTACATTAAAAGCTGAGTTGCTGCCTCTCGCCGATGTCATTACTCCTAATCTTCCTGAAGGGGCGGCTCTGATCGGCAGCGCTGTCCCTGAAAATGAAGATCAGATGGCACAAATGATCACTGAATTACGTGCTTTAGGTGCTAATAGTGTGCTCTTAAAAGGTGGGCACCTTGAGTCTGATGAGAACAGCAATGACTTACTGATTTTTCCTGAAAGCGTTGAACGCCTAAGCGCCAAAAGAGTCTCGACTACGAATACTCATGGAACGGGTTGTACGCTTTCTTCTTCTATCGCCTCTTTCCTCGCTCAAGGCTACTCACTTTTAGACGCCGCCAAATTGGGTAAGTGTTATATCTCAAATGCTCGCTCATGCTGATGAATTGAATATTGGAAAAGGCCATGGCCCTGTAAATCACTTTTTCCACGGTCATCGTGATGTTTGCTAGCACTCAACTTGTAGATAGTGAGGAGTCTTGCGAATTGAGGCCGAGAGTACAAGGCTTGCATCATATTGAAATAGTCGGTGGACACCTTAAGTACAAGGACAGTCTACAAGCCACACTTTCCGGTTTAAATATGCAAATTCCACTCGGAAGCTGGACTTGCTTACTGGGCAGAAGCGGTTGTGGGAAAACGTCTTTATTACGATACCTCGCGGGTCTTTTGGATGAAAAAGCCCAGTGGTCTGGTGAAGTGCTCATCAAAGCTGAAGACAAATTATCTTCGATTCGTATCAGCGACCGCATTGCTTACATGGCGCAACAAGACTTGTTGATGCCTTGGTTGTCTGTGATTGATAACGTTTTGCTAAGCGACAGGTTTGGTCACAACAAGCGTTCTAGTAAAGATAAAACAAGTAATAACAATAGCTCAGAGCGAAGAGAGCAAGCATTAGACCTGTTAGCTAAAGTTGGTTTAGAAGGTAAATCGGCATTGTTACCACAGCAGTTATCTGGAGGGATGCGTCAACGTGTTGCTTTGGCGAGAACCTTAATGCAAGACAAGCCCATAGTACTTATGGATGAGCCTTTCTCTGCCCTAGATGCTGTGACTCGGCATCGCTTGCAAAACTTGGCTCACGAATTATTGAGTGAGAAAACCGTTGTCTTGATCACCCATGATCCACAAGAAGCGATTCGTTTAGCGAGTAAGCTTTTCATTATGCAGGGCACTCCAGCCCATGCAGAAGAATTGGCAGTGCCTGAGTCAGTCATACCACGAAGGATTGACGCTGACTGCGCGGTGTTACAGCAAAGCATTATTGAGAAGTTGGAGAGCGACTATGAGTGACATGACTCAACTTAACGTCATCTCACAAGGCCTTAAACGCAAAGAACGAGCATCACATCCAGCGGCTCGTATTGTGATCAGCATTTTAGTCATCATCGGGATTTGGCAGAGCGTTGTGGTTATCTTTGAAATGCCGTCTTTTATTCTTCCAGCCCCTTTGGAGGTGTTTGAACGACTGATTCAACGCTATGACGTGTTAGCAAAACATACGTGGGTGACTGCGAAAGAAATTGTATTGGGTTTATTACTCGGCCTTTCTATGGGGATGCTGTTTGCGTTACAGATGTTGCTATTCAAACCGGTGAAGCGTTGGTTACTGCCTATCTTAATCGCAAGCCAGGCCATTCCGGTATTCGCTATCGCTCCGGTACTCATGCTGTGGCTAGGCTATGGCATAGCCTCTAAAGTCGTTATGGCTGCTTTGATTATCTTCTTCCCAGTGACAACTTGCTGCTATGACGGATTAAGAAATACCCCTACTGGGTATCTCGATCTCGCGAAAACCATGGGAGCAAGTAAATGGCAGATGTTAAGACATATTCAACTTCCCGCGTCATTACCTACTTTGGCCTCTGGTATTCGAGTTGCCGTCGTTATAGCTCCGATTGGTGCGGTGGCTGGCGAGTGGGTCGGTTCGAGTGAAGGGTTGGGCTATTTGATGTTACAGGCGAATGCTCGAATGATGATTGACGAAATGTTTGCTGCTCTATTTATTTTATCAGTGGTGTCAGTGTCGCTCTATTTCATCGCAGATAAAGCTCTGAAAAAATTTATTCCTTGGGAAGCATAATCCTAGAAAGAGCTTCTCTAGTGGTAAAGCAAAAAGCGTCAATGATTGACGGTCTATTATAAAAATGAAAATTCAAAAGGAAATCCAGTGAAAAACAAATCAATTATAAGCGCAGTTGCGCTTGCAGCTTCAGCATTCACAATGAATGTACAAGCTCAAACAAAAGAACTAACGCTAATGTTGGACTGGTTTGTGAACCCAAACCATGGCCCTATTGTTATCGCTAAAGAACGAGGCTACTTCGAAGAGCAGGGTTTAAAAGTGGTAGTTCAAGAACCAGCAGATCCAAGTACGCCGCCAAAGCTTGTTGCTGCAAATAAAGTCGACCTGGCTATTTCATATCAACCTAACCTCACCATTGATGTTGCGGCTGGATTACCTCTTATTCGAGCGTCTACGTTGATCGCGACGCCACTAAATACTCTGATGGTTCTAGACAATAAAAAGGTCGATGATCTTTCGGATCTTAAGGGCAAAAAGATTGGTATCGCTATTGCAGGAAATGAGGAAGCGACGATAGGTACAATGCTGAAAACGGGTGGCGTGAATTACGAAGATGTCCAAATTATCAATGTGGGATGGGCACTATCTTCATCTTTAGCCTCTGGCAAAGTGGATGCGATTTGGGGTGGGTTACGTAATTTTGAAACCAATCAGTTGGCATTAGAAGGTTATGAGTCAAAAGCATTTTTCCCAGAAGAACATGGTGTTCCAGCTTATGATGAGTTGGTATTTGTAGCAAACGCAAACACCTACGATAAAGAAGCGATTCAAGCTTTCAACAAAGCATTAGAGCAAGCGACGACCTACATTGTTAACCACCCTCAACAGTCATGGAAAGAGTTCGTCGCTTATGCGCCAGATACGTTAAATAATGAGTTAAATGAGCGTGCATGGAACGATACCTTAACTCGATTCGCTCTTCGTCCTTCAGCGGTAGATCTAAAACGTTATGATGATTACGCGCAGTTTATGTATGACCAAAAAATCATTAAAACGCTGCCTAAAGCCCAAGACTACGTACCAAGCTTTCAATAAGAGTGATGTAATAGAATATGAATCATCAAGACTTAATTAACGCATGCCGTGAAGATTGGGATGCCTATACTAAACACCAATTTGTTCAGCAATTGGGTAATAGCCAATTAGCTCAACCTTGCTACTTACATTACTTAAAGCAAGACTTTTTGTTTTTGAAGCAGTATGCAAGAGCGTACGCGCTAGCTATTTATAAAGCTCGTACACTTGCTGATATGCGCAAAGCTCTTCCAAGTGTTCATGCGCTGCTGGATTCAGAGATTGGCCATCATGTGACGTACTGTAGCCAATGGGGATTGACTGAGTCTGACTTAGAAGGTGAGCCAGAAGACTTTGGTACTGTCGCTTATACTCGTTATGTATTAGATGCTGGAATGACAGGGGATATTGTTGACCTGTATGCCGCGCTTGCACCTTGCTCAATCGGTTATGCTGAAATTGGACGAAACCTGATTAACGATGAACAAACCGTATTAGAAGGTAACCCGTTCGCAAGTTGGATTGAACTGTATAGCGGTGAAGAGTTTCAGAAGGGTGTCGCGCAAAGTACAGCGCACCTTGATGAGCTACTTTCTGAGATTGATAAGACTAGTCAGCGTGGACAAAATCTAATTGAAGTGTTTAGAACGGCAACACGAATGGAGATTGCATTCTGGCAACAAGGACTTGATGTTGTGAATTGATACTAGCTATTAATTAAGTACTAACAAATAAAAAAGAGCGCGCTGTGCTCTTTTTTATTTTAAATATCACAGGGCAGCGCAAACGTTTTAGCCTAGATCAGAAATTTCTTTGATCGCCTGAGCGAGAGTTTCAGGTTCTTGAGCTCCGGTAATTAAATGCTTTTTATTGATGATATACGCCGGAACGCCTTGAATACCTGCATTCGTCCATTGTGTTTCAATAGCTTCCACTTCTTTGGCCCACTCACTGCTTTCGATTACTTTGATTGCTTTGTTTCTATCTAAACCGACAGACTCAACAATATCGAGTAAGGCGTTGTTATCTTCAATGCATACGTTATCTGTGAAATACGCAGAAAACATCGCGAGCTTCAAGTCAGCTTGTTTTTCGAAATCACCTGCCCACAGTAACAACTGATGAGCTTTACGTGTGTTGTACATGCGCATGTCGTGTGAAAAGTTAAAACTAAACCCTAGCTCTTTCCCTGTATTCGTAATCATGTCACGAGTTTCACGGCTTTGTTGAGGTGTCGTGCCGTATTTTTCGATTAGGTGTTCGCTAAGGTTCTGACCGCCGGTTGGCATTGAAGGATTAAGCTCAAAAGGGTGGAACTGAATGTCGGCAGTAACCTCAGCTTTAAGTTGTTCCAGAGCGACCTGTAATCGTCTATAGCCAATGATGCACCAAGGGCAGACGACATCAGATACAATATCTATAGTTACTGTTTTCATTTTTATTCTTATCTACGTAATGAACTGTTAGGTGCATAGTAACAATCGGAAATATTTCTACAATCTGACGCATCGAGGGATATGTTCTAATTTGCCCCATTGACTTTTTTCATCAGAAGACTAGGTCATCGATAGACCTTGCCAAATCGCAGTAATACCACTGACTGAGCAGAGTCCTAAAGCCCCAATTCGAATCTTTTCTTTGGGTAATGCTTGAGTCGTTAACATTGCCAACTTGTAACCAAGCCAAGAAGCCGGAATTAATGGAATCGTGATAGTTAAATGGTGCAGAGTCAGAAAGCCAGCAGGTATTTGCACTAGTAGTGAAAGAATAGAACTGAATACAAAGAATGCAGATAAGTTACCGCGTAACTCACTCGCTTCTTGATGTTGAAGTAACAGAGCCATAGGTGGGCCACCTATAGCTGAGCTGGTACCAAAGAAGCCAGAAAAGAAGCCAGCAATTCCCATGCGTGCTGGTGTGGGTTCTATTCGAAACGGTAACAGACTAACAATAACGGCAAATACCACAAGAAAGCCTAGCCACAAGGATAGGGCGCTGGTTGAAACCATAACGAGTAATACACCGCCAGCGAGTGACCCTGGCACACGGCCAATCAACGCCATTTTTAAACCACCGATCGATATGCTTGAACGGTGTTTCATGGCGTTTAGAATTGAAATAAACAATGCCACGATACAAATTGGTGCGGGAACATAGTCAGGCGAGACTAAAAAGAGTAATGGTGCAGCAACAATAGCTAAACCAAAGCCAATAGCCGTTTGTACAAAAGAGCCGATAAATATAAGTACAATAGCGATTAAGGCTGATTGATCTAAGCTTTCGATAAGCATGGTTCACCTGACGTAATAGGAGTTGGAACGTGTGGAATAAAGTTGCCTTAATGTTAATAGATTTGCGGTAAGAAAAACGGAAAAGTTAAATAATAATGGCCTCTCTGCCACAATTTAATTTGAAAGTGGCAGAGAGGTGCAGATTATCACGCGTTGGCGAGTTGTAAGCGTTCAACAGGCTTATCGTTAATAGGGAAGTGAATCAGTGCAGCTATGAATGCCATCACGACCGTCGACCACCAAATCGGTTCGTAAGAGCCATAGTAGTCATAGATTCGACCGCCAACCCAAGCACCAAGGAAGCTTCCCACCTGGTGAGTGAAAAATACGAGTCCGTATAAGCT
>NZ_JAKJSW010000236.1:0-6020 GCF_050337375.1 Vibrio makurazakiensis
CAATAAAAGTGGGACAGTAAGCGTAGATAATATGGCATCACAACCAGAGTATAATGACTGGCAACAGTTAATGGACCTTGTAAAGACAGCAGCGGATAACGATCAACATGAACTGTTGTTGACGATGATGATGACTTCAGATGAAAGAGATGCGCTCGTTGCTCGAGTGAATATTTTATGTGAACTTCTAAAAGGCGACTTATCACAGAGGCAGGTAAGCCAAATGCTAGGAGTGGGTGTTGCGACCATCACGCGTGGCTCAAATGAATTGAAAGCCAAATCCGATGCTGAAAAGTCTGAGATTGAACAGCTATTGCTAAAGTAACAGAATGGAGATCCTCATTCGTTACAGCTTTTATCTAATCTGTATTTAAACATAAACGCCAACTTCTTATGAGTTGGCGTTTTTGATTAAGTTCTTAGCTTGTTTGAGTAGCCAAGTAGATTAGGCGCTAAAGTGGCTCGGGTTCATAAATGGAATAAGAGCCAGAATCAGAGCTTGATGGTAGACAGAGCTACGAGTGAGTTGGTTATGTGTAAGTAGTCCAATCGCTCCGCCTTTTTGTTTGATGTTGTCAGTGCCAAATACTTCATCCATTACGTCACCAAGCTCATTCGCTTGCTTCAGTTTCTCAATCACAATTGGTGGTAGCATTAGGCTGGCTGAGCGAGATTGACCTCGCTGCCCGTTAGATTCAATAACCATCCAGGCGAACGTAACTGACTCTTCTATTCCTGCTTCTAAGCCAACGTAAAAATCGGCATTAGGGAGAACTTGCTGAGCGTTGTTCACTCGGTTGACCGAGCCTAGATGAGTTTCATCATTTGACATTGGTTGGTCAGCGACACCACTCGGTACGCTGACGCCTTGAAATTCAAATTCCTGTTCAGGGAATGCAGATGTAAAAGCACTTTTTACTGCGTTGATTTTAGCCGGGTTGAGCGAAGCAATAACGACAGATTTCATTTAATAATTATTCTCTTTAAGTTGCTGATACCAAGGTGATAACTCATCAATCTTCATGGGTTTTCCGAAGTAGAAACCTTGCATGAAATCGCATTGGCTCTGAGCGAGCCATTCATGCATAACTTGAGTTTCAATACCTTCAGCCGTCACCGCTTTATTTTGAGCGTGACAAAGTTCGATGATCGGCTTAACAATGTTTTGGTTGTTGGTTTGAATGAGAGTTTCCAGGAATCCTTTGTCCAATTTGATCTTTTGTACTGGGTACTGAACTAATTGAGTGATGGAAGTATATCCGGAGCCAAAGTCATCAATCGCGAGTTTATAGCCTAATCGAGATAACTCGTTGAGCAACGGGAAACCCTGAGACTCAGTAGCGAAAGTTTCAGTGATCTCGAAATCGATAAACTTCGGTTCAATATGATTCTTCGACGCGTGGTACTCAATAAACTCTGCTAAATGAATGGTTTCTAACTCAGCCGAAGATAAGTTGATTGAGAGGTAAACCTCATGACCAAACTGTTCTTGCAGTTTATGGAAGTGACTAAAAGCATCTTTAATTACCCACTTATCTATCTGTTCAAACAAGCCAGTTTGCTCGGCAATTGGGATAAACTCATCAGGTGAGACTAGCCCTAGTTGTGATGAGTACCAACGTAATAAGACTTCTACACCAATTACCTTAGAGCCTGAGTTATCTAAATACGGCATATAAACAAGGTTAAATTCATTGTCGAAATTGTTTTCTCGTAACGCGCGCTCAATGCTGGCACGTCTCTGTACAACTTTATCTAGATCGAGAGAATAAAACGCAAATTGATTCTTGCCCGCGCGTTTAGCTTGGTACATTGCGGTATCTGCATTAGATAGCAGTTTCTCAATGTTGTGGCCATCGTTGGGGTAAGTGGCAATGCCAATACTGACGGTAATAGGGAAGYTACCCATAACGGTTGTAAAACCATTTTGTAGAGGAGCTAATAAGCGTTTCGAGAAGTCTTCCGCTATATCACTCGTTAAATGAGGCGCATTGAGATAAATCGCAAATTCATCGCCAGATAAACGTGATGGCAGGCAACTCACACCATGTGTCGCGCGGTAAGTATCGCAGAGGGAGGTAATGTGTTCAGCAAAGCTGATCAGAATGGAGTCTCCAATTTGGTGACCGTATTTATCGTTAACGAATTTAAAGTTGTCGAGGTCTAGATAAAATACCCATGCGTTGGTATTACGTTGTGGTTCCGTGAGCGTTTTTTCAACATAGCTTTGAAATTGATGTCGGTTTGCGATTTGCGTGAGCTGGTCGTTCTCTGCCAATTTTTTAGTGCGTTGATAGGTATTATCTAGCTCTTGGTACATATCGTAGAAACGCTCAGAAAGATGACCGATTTCATCATTGCTACCTAGCTTCTCTATGTTCTTTTTCTTTTTCTTCTCTACCAATTGTAGTTGAGTACTTAAATTGGTGATGGGAGTCAGAATCGTGCGGTATAGCAGCATCAACAACAAGCACATGGTGATAAACGCAGAGACGGCAAAGGAAGCACTTAGCTCATTCCAAATATCTTTTAGGCGGTTATCTAATAAAAATTGGGCTGGGTCGACTGTTGCGTAAAGACCGGGGGCTAACTCTACAGATTGTGCTAGGCCGTGTTTTACTTGGACTGGCGCTTGTGAAAAAAACAAACTTGTTTGGTAGTCGTATTCAATTTGCTTACGCAGTGTATTAAAACTGTCTAACGATACTGATACAACAACAAAAAATACATCGTCAGATTGATAGCTAAGCGGTGTAGTGATCGTTCTTTTATCTAGAACTTCATAACGCACCAGCATTCCTTCACCTTGCGAGCTTCGAGTGAAACTGATGTTAGATGTATTGAGAGTCTCTTGATATTGAGTGTTGATGTGTTCCAGTATTTTTGGATCAATCTCTGCAAAAGGATCATCACTGTTCTCTGCGTAATAGAGCAGATCCTGATTACCATCTAGGAGTGCTAAGCCAGTGAAACTTCGGTTTCCGTCCTGTAATAGATGAATGGTTTCTTGCAGATTATCGATGAGCTCTAACTCTCGATATGGGTTTTGCTCTTGCAGAAAGTAACGTCGAACAATGTCACTTTTGGTTAAGGTATAGGAGTAACTATTGAGAAAGGAGCGTGCCTGGCGAAAGTGGCCAGCGAGCTTCTCCATATTAAGCTGAAGCGCGCTGTCTTCTCGTTTTATGAATGCACTTTTCTGATTGGTATAAATAATATAGCTTGAAGCTGCGGCGCTACAGAGTATGACCGGTGCAATTAGAAGTAGAATTTTAGTACTTAGCTTCATGACTCGTAACGATATTATTTATGATTTTAGCCCTTAAGTTTATATTGTTTACCGACATATCACTATCTATAACACTTTTTTCAATTATCTCTTGTGACGGAAATAAGGTCTTGTCCGTTATATAAGAAATAGGCAGTAGATCCATCGCTGATTTATTTGGGGTGGCAACCATGACCTCATTCGCATTGGCGGCTGCTGTAATAGGTTCCATTAGTTCGTTGAGGATTTTTTTAGCAAGCTCTGTTTGTTTTGAATGAGCACTTACCGCTAAACAGTCCACCCAAATATAGGTTCCTTCATTTGGCACAACGTATTTCCAATCCTTCTCATTTAAATATTGGTTGAGAGAGTACTGATCGCCGCTGTATGCCATTGCTAGATGTAAATCATCTGAGTCTGGGTGACTGCGTACATAAGAAATAGGATATTCATAGGTGAGTACATTGCTTTGGATGCTTTTTAGAATGTTGAAAGCTTCTTTCAGCTCTGAGGGTTCTGAAGTGTGGGAGCTGTAGCCAAGTGAGAACAGCGCTGGAATTAAGGTCTCGACACTATCTTCGAGTAACCCGATATGGCCTTTTATCTCATCGCTAGGATAGAGCAGTTGATTCCAAGAGCTTGGAGGTACTGAGAATTTACTTTCTCGATAGACTAATCCTAACGTACCCCAAAAGTAAGGCACCGCATATTGGCCACACACTTTATCCCAACGAGGTTCGTTGTGCCGCCTATTGGGTAAGTCCTTGAGGTTGACTAGCTCTCCTTGTTCTCCATAGATATTCGCCGAAACATTGTCAAAAACGACAATATCGAAAGGTAAGCTCCGACTATTGAGCATGAGCTTGTTTCGTTCGTCATCGTTATCTAAGTAGTGTAATTGCAGCTGTGTATCATAGGCTTTTTCTATCTTAGCTTGGATTTTCGGCGACAGAGAATCCTCCCACAAATAGAGTTTTAGCTCATCTTGCGCTTGGAGATGAGCTGTCGAAATGAGTAGTAGTGCGGTTATAAATATCGATGTTTTAGTCATTATTATTTAAAACTTTATGTTGCTGAATAATCGCATTGCTAATACGGCTACGTAGAATGATCGAGGTGTTACCTTGAGTCGAATAAAATTGAGCGTGTTTGATAAGGTCATCGCTTGGCGTTAACTCTCGAACTTTGGGGCGACTTTGATTGATGATTTTGATTGCTTGAAGGTTGGTTGTTGAGTTACCTATGTCTATGGCATTCAAAGCGGCCACTTCAGGTCGATGCAAAAAATTTATGAATGCAAAAGCATCATCTGGCTTGAGAGATTTTTTTAGCACCGCTAAACAATCAACCCATAAAATCGTTCCTTCTTTGGGCACAACATAACCCCATTCATAATCGTTATTTAATGAGTTTAGAGTCGCCTCATCTCCGCTATAGGCAATCCCTAAATGGACGCCTTTGGCACGTTCAGGGTCTGCTTCCAAATAGCTAATAATATAATCATACGTTTGTACGTGTGGGACTTGCTTGAGTAATTGATGGTAAACCTTACCCAATTCAGAGCGCCCTGCGTTTTCTATGGAAGAGTCAAGAATGAACAAAGAAGGCAACAGCAAGTCTGTGTAGTCATTGGTCATAACGACCTTACCATAGTGCTCAGTCGTTGGTTCTAAGAGTTGTTTCCAAGATGTTGGTGATTCAGGAAATAAATCTTTGCGGTAGACAATACCAAGGGTTCCCCAAAAGTATGGGATTCCATACTCGCCGCACTGCTTTCGCCAATTAAGTGGAATGTGCTTTTGGTTTGTTATTTGTGGATGGTCTTTCAATCGGTAAAGTTTGTCATTCGAAGAAAAGTTTCGAGCAGACACTTCATCTAAAATCGTAATGTCGATACTACCATTGTTGACTTGGTTGATCGTGCGATCACGATGAGTATCACTATCAAAATAGATTTGTTCGATAGTAATCTGGCTTTCTTCTTGCCATTGCTGGATAGCATTGTCTGATAGGTAATACTGCCAATTAAAGATCGTTAAGCTCGTTTGAAGATCTGAGGCCATGCTAGGGTTGGCGAGAGCAGTAATAAGCAAACAGCTGACAGTTTTGATTGTTCGAATCATAAATCCCCCGGTGAAAAGGGATTGTATTCCGTTCTGTTTATATTGTCAGCTGTTCATCTATTGGGGTTTACTTTAGTTGAACCTGAGTAGCCTTGATATTTTCACTAGGGTAGCAGCCTAAGACTTTGAGATGACGAGTGATTTTTGTTAGCTCTGAAATTGCACTTTGCATTATTTCTGAATCTAGATGAGCTTCTAAATCCACATAGAACATTTCTTCCCAAGGGTTGCCCATAATAGGGCGCGACTCAAGTTTGGTCATGTTGATTTGATGGCGTTGAAGGATCAGCAGCGTTTCTACAAGAGAGCCCGCTTCTTGAGATGTTGACATGATCAGTGTTGTTTTCGCAGGGATCTGCGTTGAAACTTCAACGGGTTTACGAGCCACTACAATAAAGCGCGTATGATTTTCTGTTTGATTCGCAATATTACTTTGAATTGCTTGTAGGCCATAAAGCTTGCCGCTAGAAGCATTACCAATGGCTGCCACATCGTCTCTATTAAGCTCTTTAACCTTTAACATGGCGTCAGCCGTGCTCGCACAAGACTCTAGTTGTACACCTTTCAAGCGGCTTAAAAATTCACTGCACTGCTGGTGGGGTTGAGGGTGCGAATATAAGGTCTTAATG
>NZ_JAKJSW010000237.1:0-5955 GCF_050337375.1 Vibrio makurazakiensis
GCCTAATGTCAGGTTTTCTTATATAGGGTAAACAACATACGTAATGGTTAACTTTCGACCTAGGCACCTATTAAATATCATCCAACTTTAGAAAGTTTGCGCCTATACCTTTCAAAACCAACACGAAAGCTATAACATCTGGTCTGCTCTCAAGAGCAAATCAAATTATTAATTTTTATTCTCAGGGCGGGGCGAAATTCCCCACCGGCGGTATGCTTAAGCGTTAGCAGCGGTGAAAAACCACCAGCTAAACGCCTAAAGTAAGCCCGCGAGCGCTCGATTCGTCGAGGTCAGCAGATCTGGTGAGATGCCAGAGCCGACGGTTAAAGTCCGGATGAGAGAGAATGGAAACACATCAAACTTATGGTATGTACATGGGCCTAATACGCGTGTGCACCTGTAAGTTTGATGCATTTCGTTTTGGATAGAAACCACAACGAGCTAAAACCAACTTGTCATGAGTCGGCTTTGTTGTGCTCGGTTGAAATCCCTCATACAGCCCTGATTCTGGTGATATTTAGGAGTTTAACCATGAATCAGTCTTCACTACTTGCCGAATTTGGCGAACCAATCACTCGCGTAGAAAATGCATTAGAAGCGTTACGAGAAGGTCGCGGTGTCCTACTTTTAGATGATGAAGATCGTGAAAACGAAGGTGACATCATTTATTCTGTTGAGCACTTAACGAACCAACAAATGGCACTGATGATCCGCGAATGTAGCGGTATTGTTTGTCTTTGCTTAACGGATGCTCAAGCAAACCAACTTGAACTGCCACCAATGGTTGTCGACAACAACAGCGCAAACCAAACTGCGTTTACGGTTTCTATAGAAGCGAAAATCGGCGTAACAACTGGTGTGTCTGCTGCTGACCGTGTAACAACAATCAAAACCGCGGCTAACCCAACCGCAAAGGCAAGTGACCTTGCGCGTCCGGGCCACGTATTCCCACTGAGAGCTCGTGCTGGTGGTGTATTAACTCGCCGTGGTCACACTGAAGGTACTGTAGATCTAATGCAAATGGCAGGTCTTCAATCTGCAGGTGTTTTGTGTGAAGTGACTAACCCAGACGGAACAATGGCGAAAGCGCCTGAAATCGTAGCTTTCGGTAAACTGCACAACATGCCTGTGCTAACCATTGAAGATATGGTTCTTTACCGTAACGAGTTTGATCTAAAACTGGCGTAGCAAGTAAGGCAAAATACATTGCCTAATCAAATAACAAAAAATCAGCCCTAGTGGCTGATTTTTTATATCTGTTAGTAAGCGATTTTTTGCGATATTYGCTCACAGCAACTCAATTAGCTGCGCTTTGGCTGCCTATAAGTTTTTCCAGCGATTTGGTAAGTGTCTTTCTGCTTAACTTCAAACATAGACTCAAAGAACCAAGCTGCAAACTTAATAAGGTCGTCGCCTTCGTTCATCACATGCTCAACGAACTCTTGCTCTTCACCTTCATCATTTTCTTGCAGCGTCACATGGTAAACTCKCTTTTCACCATCAACTTCGGCTAATGCGAACTGGCCAGCTAGAGATTGAGCGGCTTCAGATACTTCAGTGTCTTCGTTCGCTTTTAGTACTTCAAGAGCCTGCGGAAGGTTTTCTTGCTCGCAAATCGTATTTACGAGTGCTTCAAATTCATTATGTTGCATGGTTTCTACCTATAAAGTTAACGAACGCATTGTAAGAAACACTCAGCATAATTACAACGCTTGCGAAACTTTCGCTGCGTGTTCGCGTCTTTGTGAAGAGAACAATACAGAGCCCATTATTGCGGCTGCCACTATATAGAACGTCCCAAGGCTGGCCTGTTCTGAAACCCAGTACTCAACCAAGTATCCACCAACAAGTCCCGCGCCACACATTTGCACCGAACCTGATAGTGCTGACACTGCACCTGCTTGCTTTTTATGTGGCTCTAATAACATGCTTATCGACAATGGGAACGAGATACCCTGACCGATAGTAAGCCAAGTAAATGCCCACACAAGATTGAAAATACTTAATGGTGTAAATACTAACCATAGCCCTGACAACAACATAATTATGATTGCGATAGTCATCAACTTTTCAGTCGAAAGGTATCGGTTGAAGATGTTCAGCATCACGCTACCAATCATTAAACCAGCTGAAGGGACAATCATTAACGTGCCGTATTCTGCCGCTGTTAGACCCAACTGGTCTTGCATCAAAAATGGAAAAACCGACAATGAGACAAGGCTGGTCAAATAGCTGACCCAGTTATAACTCGCGCTACTGATCACTTGCTTATTCGTTAACAAAGCACCGTAGTTTTCAATAACCTTACCCAGTTTAAATTTGGATTTTCCATAAGGTAACGTCTCTGGAAGGATAAAGTACCCTAGGGTGAATATGGCCACAAGGTAAACGAGAACAAAGATGAACACGGCTTCCCAACCTAAGTGGAACGCTATCCAACCACCAAACACTGGCGCAATAATAGGCATGATTGACGCGGTTATCGAAATGTATGACAACGCCTTTGTAAGATGTGCCCCATCATAACTGTCTCTTAAAACGCTCCGACCTAATACCGATGCACTACCCGCTCCTAAACCTTGTAATAAACGCCCGACTTCTAAAGCATAAGCACTGTCAGAAAAAGCAATACAAACGATCGTACCGACCAAATATATACCTTGCCCCAGTATAAAAATGGGTCTTCGCCCTATGGCGTCTGACATCGGCCCATAAAACAATTGAGAAAGGCCGAATCCGACTAAAAACAAAGTCACCAGGAGCTGAACATCAACTTGAGATATGCCAAGATCACCACTAATCATTGGTAGTGATGGAAGGTAAATGCTGACACCAACTTGCCCTGTAGCAATGATCATCATCGCTAACAATAACGGCGCTCTTTTAAAAGGCTGAGAAGTTGTGTTGTTTAATTTCGTTTGATTTTTATTCATGAATTTATCTTACATTCAAACCCAATACCTGATAATCCTGTAATATGGAATTAGATTACGTCCTAACAGGAATTAATAGTGGATTGGATATTGAATGTAAGAACTTACGTTAGAGTAGTTGAAGAAGGCAGTTTTAATGGCGCTGCGCGTAAGCTTAATACGACCAGCTCGGCGATCAGTAAACGTATAAATTGGTTAGAAAGCCGTATTGGCACACAGCTACTAAAACGAACCACACGCTCAATAAGCCAAACAGAGGCTGGCGCTGTATTTTATAAACGAGCGAAAGATCAACTAGACAGTTGGCAGTCTGTCATTGATGAAACAAGGTCGGTCAATCAAACTCCGGCAGGGTTACTTAAGATTGGCGCCACAATAGCAGTAGGATCTAAGTTCCTGGTTCAATACCTTGATGACTTCCTAGAACAATACCCAGATATTAAAGTACAGCTCATCACTACGACACCCGGCCAACTACCGGCACTCAATCTTGATTTAGTTCTCAGTCGCGAATTAGAGCAGCTCAATTCACTTAGCTTTAAGAAAACACCATTATTTGAGCATAAAGCGGCCTTTTACGCGTCGCCTAGCTATCTGGAAAAACACCAAGCACCAACATGCGTTAAAGAGCTAGAATCTCACAATGTATTGATATGGGGCGAAAGACTCATCAGAGAAGTTAAACTCACTAACGGGGAAAGATTAACGTTATCAGGCAACTTCGCGACAACGAATCCAGAAGCGCTTTTTCACGGGGCTAAACGTGGGATGGGGATCTTACTGACTGTTCAAGCGATGATCCACGAGGAACTGAAGCTTGGAACACTAGTGCCGGTACTTCCGGACATTACCGCTGATGAAGCGATGGTGTATGCTTATTACCCTACACTGGACTACCAACATACTCGGACTAAACTGTTCTTAGATTATTTAAAAAGTCGTCTAAAACAAAAACAATTACAGGAACAACAATAATGCCACTTTAGCGCTATATCGACTCTAGTCCCTCACCCATTTCACTGAGCTTTGGTTGAGCTTTTACAAACTTTTTCTCGTCAAGAGGTTTGAAAAAGCAACCGTTATAAGCAATAGTAAATAGTGTGCATATAAAAATATTCTAATGCACTCACTTCGGCTTAGAATGGACAAAAGTGCTATGGAACAACGTTTGGCGAGTAACACAATAGACCTAAACACCATCAGCTGTATCATTAAGTTGGATGGACAAGCACTGCTAGAATCCGCTGCGCTCACTCTGCATAGAGCGCTTGGTACGCAGTGCACAACAATAGTAGAAAAACAAAAATTTCAAAAATCGATCCGCCCTTTAGCATTTGCATACGACCACACGCTCGACAGGAATTTAAAAGGTAAAGTTTCAAACCTTTGTAGCGGCACAAGTAGCAWTTGCCAATATTGCACCATGAGTCAAAACTTGTTCGATTCCCTTCCTGAACAAGCACTTTCTCATGAAGTCATTGATAGTCACTATATAGCGATACCTATACGCTCCCAAGATGGGGAGGTTATGGGAATACTCTATTCCACTTTCGGTAATACCTTAAGCGAACCCTATCTATCTGAAATTGTGCACTTTCATAAGTTGTTCGCTGATCTCACTATTCATGCGTTGAAAGAACAGTGGCTCAATGACCGCTCAGAACAATTGATGGAAAAACTTAGCTATGAGGTTTCACACGACAGTTTAACCGGATTACTAAACCGAAGCTGCCTATCCGACACATTAGAATCCATCACCCAACAGTCTTCTAAACCGTTCACGTTGGCATTCGTGGATATTGATAACTTCAAACTATTGAATGATATCAACGGTAATTACATCGGTGATCGCATCATCAAATTTACTGCGGATAGTATTTTGACTTCGCTACCCGAGCCTGAATTTGCCTTCAGAACCGCCGGTGACGAGTTCGCCTTTATCACTTACTCCAACGACCCTATTGCAGTTTGTCACCATATTCTGAGTAAAGTGGAATCTGGTTATTGCGATAACTCTCGCCAAATTAAGTTTAATCTCAGCATTGGTATTGCTAGAACTCAGGAGGACGTTAAAGACATTAACAACCTACTGCTGAATACGAGCCTAGCGTTGAAAGATTGTAAGAAGCATAACGACATACAAGTGCAGTGCTATGACACTCACTTAAGCGCAAAATATCACAGAGAAAACCAACTGATAGACGCAATTAGAGCCGAGATCAATAGCCCAATATCTGAAGACAGCGAATTGTATGTTGCGGTACAGCCCATAGTTTCTAACAACCAGCCGCAATGGGTGTATTTTGAAGTTCTAGCCCGCTGGAACAGTTCGGTACACGGCGTCGTTTCCCCTGTTGAATTTATCCATGCTGCCGAGCAGTCTGGTCTAATTGTAGAGTTAGGAGAACGGATTATAGAGCTCGCTTGCTTAGCAAAACAAAAACTAGAAGAAGGGTTAGGATACGAAGTGAAGCTAGGTTTGAATTGCTCCGCACATGAACTCAGCGACTCTCAGCGTTATTTAAATTGTCTAACCAACACCATCAATAAATATAACTTTCAAGCTCGAGAGTTTGTAATAGAACTGACAGAGACCGTGCTTCTCTCTCAGACAGGGGAGATTAAAGGTGTCCTGAACTCACTGAGGGAAATAGGGTTCACAGTAGCACTCGATGATTTTGGAACGGGCTATTCGAGTCTAAACTACATCCACAGTTACCCAATTGACTGTATAAAAATTGACGCTACGTTTATACGAAATCTACTCAGTAACAAAACATCCGAAAGCGTTGTAGGGTTGATCATTAAACTTGCCCAACAATTAGAAGTAAGCTTGGTTGCAGAGGGAGTCGAGCATAAAGAGGAACTCGACAAATTACATGCAATGGGGTGTGCTCAGATACAAGGTTATTATTATTCTCGCCCTGAAAGACCCAGTATTATCATCGATAGTATTGTCCAAAACCTTACTGCGAGACGCGCATAAAAAAATCGTAAGTATTAATACTTACGATTTTTTTAT
>NZ_JAKJSW010000238.1:0-5955 GCF_050337375.1 Vibrio makurazakiensis
CAATACAGCTACTACAACGCTGAAACAAAAGACAAAGATTTCGCCGGCATGGTTGCAGACCTTGAGAAAGCATCAGCGGGTGACATCGTGCTGCTACACGGCTGCTGTCACAACCCAACGGGTATCGACCCAACGCCTGAAGAATGGGAAACACTGGCTAAATTAGTTGCAGACAAAGGTCTTCTTCCATTATTCGATTTTGCTTACCAAGGTTTTGCAAAAGGCGTTGAAGAAGATGCAGCTGGCCTACGTACTTTTGCTAAGTACAACAAGGAAATTCTTGTAGCGAGCTCGTTCTCTAAAAACTTCGGTTTATACAATGAGCGTGTGGGTGCATTTACTCTTGTTGCTGAAAATTCTGAAATCGCAACTACTGCGTTCTCTCAAATTAAGAGCATTATTCGTTCTATCTATTCAAACCCACCAGCTCACGGCAGTGCAGTAGTAACACACATCCTTGGTGATGCTGAGCTACGTGCTGAATGGGAAGCTGAAGTAGCTGAAATGCGAGACCGTATTCAAGAGATGCGTGAGCTGTTTGTTGCTACGCTGAAAGCTGAAGGTGTTGATGCTGACTTTACCTTTATCGAGCGTCAAAACGGTATGTTCTCGTTCTCAGGTCTAACTAAAGAACAAGTGAACCGCCTAAAAGTTGAATTTGCTATCTACATTGTGGGTTCAGGTCGAATCAGCGTTGCTGGTATGACTAAATCCAACATGGGTCCTTTATGTAAAGGTATTGCAGCAGTTCTTTAAAACGTTCGTTTTAATCAAAACTCTCGATAACCAAAAGCCAGTTTAAAGCTGGCTTTTTTGTACCTACTCTGTTTCTAAGCTCGTCAGAACATCAAAATAACCGAACTTTAAGCCAGCCTTTATAATTCCAGCAAAAAGTTGATACCAATCTCATTGGTTCTCTCATCTTGCCCATTCCTATGGTTATAGAATCCACCAACAGCAAACTTTGGCGTCACTAAGTACCTCAAGCTGGTGTGGTAGACCTCTTCATCCAATAAATCACTTCGATTGAACTGCACACTTCCTATCGCTATCCATGATTCGCTAAAACCATAATTTAATGCGACTTTAACTCCATGGATAAACTCAGTGTCTGAAGAAACGGTCGTATTGGCGGCATCATTTAATTCCACTTTGGCTTTAGTAACACCAATTTGATAAGACGTTACGAAGTCAAAATCTCGCACAATAACATAACGGTAACCAGCCCCTGCCATCAGCGTATCCGCTCGAGTAGTAGTTTCGTCGGGATGAAGAAAACGGGCTGTATAATCTCCTACAACAAGCCAATTATCATCGGCTTGATAACTTCCTCCAATGGAGAATATCGACGCATTAGAATTGACACCAGCGTCTTCGTTTAAGCTTCCTGACCCCACACTGGCATAGAGATAATCGTAATCAAGAATAGTTGAAGGTACCTCTTCAGCAGAGAGCTTCATTGAGTACATTAACGCCAAAATTACCAAGCCAACCTTATGCATACTCTCCTACCTCCGTAAACCCACTTTCACTACTTTAAAAAGGTTAGTCTATCCAACGGAAATTAAAAAGGTTTTCAGCCTGAACGGCAATTGTCACGGCAAAAAGACGGTAAATGTTGTACCATGAAATCATACCAATTTATGGACACCGTATATGGAAGCTGAGTTATTAGAAATTCAAAATTTTCTAGCACAATACCCCCCTTTCAATGAACTCCCAGAAGAAGCTCTAACAGCTGCGACACAAAGCGTCGAGATCTCTTATTATCGCCAAGGTACACCTATCATTCACTTTGGTGACCAGATCAACGATTTATACATCGTTCGTAGTGGCGAAGTAGAAGTCTATCGTCGTAAAGGGGAGCTTTATAACCGTTTAGATGAAGGTGACCTTTTTGGTCAAATGGGGCTACTCACTAACAATAAAGTTCGTTTCCCGGTAAAAGCGATTGAAGATACGTTGCTTTATTGTATTCCAGAGTCCGTCTTCCAAGATCTCTACGAGAATCATGACTCTTTCGCCGATTTCGTCGAGGTCGAAGATAACGCTCGTCTCAGACAAGCTTTGTCTGACAACAACGATGCCAACGACTTAACCACATCGAAAGTTAAAACACTGCTTAACCGCGATGCACCTATCATCAACAAAAGTAAAACCATACAAGAAGCAGCCACAATGATGGCTGAAGAAAATGTATCGTCACTACTGATCCTTGACCCGGATATTGTTGAAGATGATGAAGATGATTCGACCCCAGTCATAGGTATCATTACCGACCGTGATTTGTGTACTCGTGTACTTGCTCAAGGACTAGATCCTAGCGATGAAGTATCAAGCGTAATGACCACTGAAGTTATCTCGCTCGATCACAATGCCTATGTCTACGAAGCTATGTTACATATGCTTCGTTACAACGTTCATCACTTACCAGTGCTGAAAGACCGCAAGCCTATCGGGATTATCGAAACAACAGATATCGTCCGTTATGAATCTCAGAACTCACTGTTATTGGTGAGCAGTATTTTCCAGCAGCAAACAATTGAAGACCTCAAAGCCATTTCTGAGCAGGTGAAAGAAAGCTTCGTACGCTTAGTCAACGAAGATGCCAATGCTCACATGGTAGGCAGTGCAATGTCGGTAATAGGCCGAAGCTTTAAACAACGTATCATCGAGCTTGCAGAAGAGTCTCTTGGCCCTGCTCCTATCCCATATTGCTTCTTAGCGTTGGGATCGATGGGACGTGATGAGCAATTACTAGTTACTGACCAAGACAATGCCATCATTCTCGATGACACTTATAAACCAGAAAAACATAATGCCTACTTTGAAGCACTTTCAAAATTCGTTTGTGATGGGCTTGATGAATGTGGGTACAGCTACTGTACCGGTGACATCATGGCAACAAACCCTACGTGGCGTATGACTCGTCGCGAGTGGGAAGCCTGCTTCTCAGACTGGATTGATGATCCAAACCCTAAAGCACTGCTTAACGCATCTATCTTTTTCGATCTTGATGGTGTGTTCGGGCGACTGAAATGGGCTGAACAACTCAATAGCTTCATTGTTCGTCGTTCCCGAAAAAACAACCGCTTCTTGGCATGTTTAGCAAGGAATGCTCTGAACCGCACACCGCCACTGGGTTTCTTCAAGGACTTTGTAATGGAGAAAGATGGTCGCCACAACAACTCCATTAACCTAAAGCGTCGTGGTACCGCGCCTTTAGCCGACCTTATTCGTGTACATTCACTTGCAGTCGGCTCTCGTTCAAAGAACTCATTTGAACGTTTAGATGACATTATCGATGCAGGTATTTTGCCGAAAGGACGCGCACAAGACTTAAAAGATGCGATGGAGTTTATCTCTATGGTACGTATTCGCCACCAAGCGCTCGACGTAAATAACGAGATAGATCCAGATAACAATATTGAGCCAGAGAATCTGTCTGACTTTGAACGTCGAAACCTAAAAGACGCATTCCAGATTCTCAGTAACGCACAGAACTTTTTAAAGTTCCGTTACCAAGCTAATAACAACTTTAAGTAATGCTTATGAATAAATTATTTGGAAGTCCAACAATCGATTGGCCTTATAAGTTCCAGCAGAAGCTTGAACGCTGTAAGGACGAACGTTTAAAGCGCTTTTACTCTCATGAGCTGCCGAGCCCTGACACCCCAATTTCAGAAATCACCTTTCTTGCAGTTGATTTTGAAACGACGGGTTTAGATGCAAAGAAAGACGACATCATCACCATTGGTATAGTCCCGTTTTCATTGAATCGAATTTATCTTAAACAGGCAAAACATTGGACAATACGACCAAGAAAGCAGTTAGAAGAAGAATCGGTTGTGATACACGGTATTACTCACAATGACATACTCGATGCTCCAGACCTCAATGAAATCATCGATGATGTATTAGAGGCGTTTTCTGGGCATATTATGGTTGTTCATTATCGCCGTATCGAGCGTGACTTTCTGAGCAATGCCTTGAAAGTACGAATTGGAGAAGGCATTGAATTCCCGGTTTTAGATACACTTGAAATTGAATCAAATATTCAAGGTAAGCTCGCTGGCGGGATTTGGAATAAGTTAAAGGGTAAACAGCCAGGTTCGGTACGATTAGGGCAAAGCAGAAGGCGTTATAGCCTTCCTGATTACACGCCACATCATGCCCTGACGGATGCCATTGCAACTGCTGAACTACTTCAAGCACAAATTGCTCACCATTATGATCCTAATGCTCCGATTAAGAGCATGTGGTTATAGCAGGTCACGTCTTTAGACAAAAAAAGAGGAGCCATTTGGCTCCTCTTTTTTTATTGAATATCCAGATAAGTCGTTAATTACAACTTAAAGCTACGGATTTCATCCTCAAGCTCAAGAGACAGCTTAGACAATTGAGCTGCTTGGCTCGCCGCATCATGAGCTTCTGCTGCTAGCTCATTAGACACGTCGCGGATCCCTTCAGTATTACGTGTAATTTCTGAAGTTACTGACGCTTGTTCTTCTGCAGCGGAAGCAATTTGCGTAGCCATATCACTGATACGCTMTACTGCAGCATGAATCTGCGTTAGGCTTGCTGAAGCTGAGTTTGCATCGTCAACACTGGTTCCCGCCAGTTTACGGCTGTCATCCATAATGCTCACAGCTTTACCAGTCGTACCTTGCAATAATTCAATTGTTTGCTGAATTTCCTGAGTCGAGCCATGAGTACGTTGACTCAGAACACGAACTTCGTCAGCAACAACTGCAAAGCCACGTCCTTGCTCACCAGCACGAGCAGCTTCAATCGCCGCGTTCAGTGCTAGAAGGTTTGTTTGCTCAGCAATACCTTGAATGTTCGACAAGATTGCATTGATGCTATTACCGTGCGCTTCAAGTTCTTGGATAACATTTGTCGCAACTTGTACTTCTTGTTCCAAGTTCTGGATTGAAGATTGCGTTTGAGTTACTTGGTCTGAACCATGAACACAAGCACCAACAGCTTCTGATGAACTTTGTGCTGTGTGGTCGGCGTTACCAGCAATCTCTTGTGTTGCTGCTGCCATTTCATTAACAGCCGTTGCAACCATATTGATTTCATCTTGCTGTAAACGAATACGAGCGCTTCGAGCTTCTGCTTGAGAAGCCGTCACTTTAGATTGCTCGCTCAATGACGCTGACACTTCGCTCAACTTAACCACCATTTGGTGCATATTACTCACAAAGCGGTTAAAGCTTGTCGCCAGTTGCCCTACTTCGTCATCGCTCTTAGGTTCTAAACGCTGAGTTAGATCGGCATCACCTGAAGCAATCTTCTCAAGAGCATCTGACACACGTTTAAGATCGCGGAATAAGAAGCTAACCAACCAAGATACCAGTACGATAACGATCAATGTGATCACGACTGCTGTTGTGATCAACTGAGAAAGCAAAGATGAATGGTTTGCTTCTTCTGTTTCGCGATCCATTTGAATCGCAAAGATCCAATTCGTGCCTTCTACTTTTGCAAAGTAAAGCAGCTTCTCTTTACCTTGTTCTTTAATTATCTCAATCGAACCAGTACGAACTGCATTTTCAATCACTGGCATCGTCATATCACGAGACAATTGATCAACAGGTTTAAGTGCTAGAGATTTGTCAGGATGAGCTAAGAACGTACCATCAGTCGCATCAATCAGCATTGTGATGATCTGTTTACCTGCGCTATTTGCTTCTTGGTACCAAGGGCGTTGACGSGGGTCATAACCAGCTCGATTACGTTCAGGGTGTGAACGATACATATCGCCTTGAGGTGTGCCCAAGAAGATATCATCAAAACCACCAGCAACACGTGCTTGCTTTAGGTATGGAACAACGTCTGATTCCTCTGAGAATTGGTTAAACGCCGTTGCAATATCTTTACGAATTGCTATCCAGTTTTTAATACCTTCAGAAGCGGCTTCTGACACGCTCTCTGCTCGAAGGTAAACAC
>NZ_JAKJSW010000239.1:0-5916 GCF_050337375.1 Vibrio makurazakiensis
AATAAAGGGCGATGCCATTACAGTATGGTTTCAACAGCTCTATCCACAAATAGCGACTCAAGAATACGACTCATATAAAGAAGCGCTCATTGGGGTATCAAATGGTGCAGTATTTGGTGTTGTTAGTGAAGTTGTTCCTTCTATGGATTTAGCGAATAAACTCAAGTTGAAAAATTTAAAGGTTAACAACAACGTACAGCATTGGCATGAGGCGGAAGCAAGCATTGCGCTTTCTAGTGATGTCCCACTTTTGAAGGGGATCATTGATAAAACATTAGAAGAGGTGAGCCTTGATGCTCAAAATAAAATCTTCAACTTTTGGCTAGATGAAGACCCATACCGGATGAAAGTAGACGGTATTTTTGATTATGGAAATCCTCCTTATATGTATGCAGACTCACCCACTTTAGGGCTTGAATACTCAATACTTCAAAAGCTGTTTAACAATATGGGTTACCAGATCGGCGAGGCAAAAAGAGCCCCTTTATCATCAAGAGGTGAATTGTTTAATAGTGATACTAGCTTGGAATTTAATGCAGGTATCACTCAGCAGTTTGAAGGTGAACGTTATTATTCTGATCCGATACTGGAGATCGAATACATTGCCATTAGCTTACAAGCTCGAAAGATCGATTTGTCTTCATCTGCAGTGCAAGGAGAGTTGATCTTTGGTTCTATTTTACAAAGCGGAGAGTCACCTAGTCGGGTAGCAATGGAAGCGTTTAGTCAGCATTGGAAGGCAAAGGCGGTAATTGATTACACCGCATTGACTGATAGCTTCGACGCGTTAGTCCATGGCAGTATTGATGTAATTGTTGTTGAAAGACGAGTGTTAGATTGGTTTTTAGAGCACGAAAGTGTGTTGGATAAAAGTAACATTCAAATTCATCGTGACTTCACTAAGAGCTTCCCCATCTCGTTGGAGTTTCGTAATAAAAAGCTACGAGACAAATTCAATGCATCAATTAAGCGTTTTAAATCTGATAGCCACGGTATGCGTAAATTATTTGATGGGCATATCAAACAAGATTTTCGCCCTCAGTTAAAACGCGCAGATATCCTTTCTCAAATTATTGCTTACTACCTTTACTCGAATAGGCTTGAAGATCTCGAAGCCATTTTTGATATTTTTAATTTATCTGAAGATGTTGCCGCGATAGAGATTTTCGATACTCAGCAATCCAGAAAAATATACAGCGCTGTAGCGACGGAAAATGGCTTTAAGCACTTAAGTGATATCAATAGTTCTAACTTAATTAATATCACTAAAGACAGCGTGTATCAGTCGGAAAGTGGTGCGCTAGACGTAGGTAAAGTGACATTTCATTTTTATGCTCGAACGTCTGTAAGTAATTATGCTTATTTGCCTTCTTTAGACCTGTTTGAACACATCGGTGAGAAAGAACTTGATTATGTTTCTAAGGTTTATCAATCCAACAAGTTAACAGGGCAGATATTGAATCTAACGCCTAAGGAGCTGGAGTGGATTAAAAATAACCCTGTGCAGCAGGTTGGCGTTGACCCTAATGCGCTGCCCTATGAAGCGTTTAATGAGAACGGTGAATACATTGGTGTGATTGCCGATTTTCTTAAAATTATTGAGTTAAAAACAGGGCTGACTTTTGAGCCACAAAAAGTCGAAAACTGGGGTGAAACTGCCCAGTTGGGAGCGAAACGAAAAGTCCCAATGATTTCAGCTGCAATCGAAAACCAATCTTTTTTGATTGATTACCGACATAGCGTRGAACTGGTTTCTAACTCATTGGCAATTGGTTCTAAATCAAAATTAAGCGGAGTACAAATCTCAGATCTAGAAGATTGGCGTGTTGGTATTTTGAAAGGGGGCTCAAACACTGAAGCCATTATATCTAGCAACCCATCAGTTAACTGGGTGATGATTGAAAGCACCATTGAAGGGCTAGACAAAGTAGAAAGTGGCGAGCTTGATGCCATGCTTGATACGCTTCATGTTCTCAACTACCTCATTAATGCGAATAGCCTGCATGATATACGCGTTATCGGGCGCTCTGACTATAAAGTAACGCCAACATTCCACGTATTAAGAACAGAACCAACGTTACATTCCATTCTAGACAAGGCGATACAATCAATTCCGTTTCAAGAAAGAAATGATGTTGTAAGGAAATGGACGGCACCTAAATACATCGATAAAACGAACTATCAACTTATCTATACTGTGGGTGGCTTTTCTATTCTGTTTATCTTCATCAGCCTGCTGTGGAACCGAAAGCTGAAAGCAGAAGTTCAGCGTACTAACAAAGCCAGAAAAGAAGCTGAAAACCTTCAAGAACAGATGTTTGGTGTCTTGAATGCTTCACCTATTGCAGCAGCCATTATTCAGAATGATCGAGTCATCTATACCAATGAAAGAGCTTTTGAGCTTTTTGAAATGGAGCATGGCGATGTTGAAAATATCGATGTGGAGTCGATTTATCTCGACAGCGCAGTTCGCAAAGAGATTTATGAGGATATATATGCTCACGGATGTTTGATTAACAAAGAGCTGGATTTAAAAACGTCTAACGGAAAGGTGTTCACCGCACTGACAAGTTATTATCAAATCGACCATCAAGGAAGCCGTGCAACTCTATTCTGGGCTTATGATATCTCCGACCAAAAAGCGYTGAATATTCAACTGGAGCAAGCCATGCTCGATGCTGATTCAGCTAATCAAGCAAAATCCGACTTTTTGGCCAATATGAGCCATGAAATTCGAACACCAATGAACGCCATTCTAGGGATGTCTTACTTAGCTTTACAAGAACAACAGAGTGCAAAAGCCGAAGATTACGTTCGAAAGGTGCATCGTTCTGCTGAATCTCTTTTAAGTATTATCAATGATATTTTGGATTTTTCTAAAATTGAAGCGGGTAAATTGAACATTGAGCAAGCGCCTTTTTTACTTAGAGATACATTGAATGAGCTCCAAGACCTGATAGAAATAGCAGCTCAGGAAAAGTCACTTAACTTAAGATTATCAGCAGATGAAGATGTGCCTAACGGCCTAGTAGGGGATTCGGTAAGGCTTTTCCAAATACTCTTGAACCTATTAGGTAACGCAGTGAAATTTACGCAAAAAGGAGAAGTCAGCCTTTCAGTTAAAATGGTGAGCTTAGACGATAGCGGGGCGTACTTACGATTCAGTGTGTGCGACACAGGGATAGGCATAAGTAGTGAGCAACTAGAACACTTATTTGAGGCATTTTCACAAGCTGATGCCTCGACGACCAGGAAGTTTGGCGGAACCGGTCTCGGCTTAAACATAAGCCAAAAATTAGTCTCGGCGATGGGCGGGAATATAGTGGTACAAAGCGAACTTGGCAAAGGGAGCTGTTTTAGCGTCGATCTTTCCTTTCCTGTTTCTGACCAACCACTAGAGCAATACTTGAGTCATCCGTTCAGTGACCTAGACATTAACTTCCAGAACGCAAAAATCTTATTGGTTGAAGATAACCTGACGAATCAAGAGTTAGCATTGGCTTTCCTCGCGAAGCTTAATACTAATGTGGACGTTGTAGATGATGGTCTACAAGCTGTCGAAAAAGTGAAAGATGAAACGTACGATGCCATTTTAATGGACTTACAAATGCCTGTCATGGACGGTTTTGAAGCCACTCAAACTATCCGAAATTTTAATCATGATGTTCCTATTATTGCGATGTCAGCGAATGCGTTTGGTGATGTGGAAGAAAAATCAAAATCGCACGGGCTTTCAGACTTCATAGAAAAACCCATCTTGATAGAAAACCTGGCGAGTGTACTAGACCAGTGGATCAATAAAGACGGCAGAACCGTGAACGTGAACCTCGATAATATTGATATTCAAACCAGCAATGAAATCGCGGTGTTAGACGTACAACTTGGGCTCATTTACAGCAACCAAGATAAGGCGCTGCTAGATAAATTGATCACTCGGTTTGATGACCAAATAGAAGTCATTGTGAACGAATATCGTAGGTTATTTGAAGGTCATGAGATTGAAGAACTTATACGATATTCACATACTTTGAAAAGCACGTCAGCGGCGATTGGTGCGACAAAGGCCAGCCATGTATTTGCTAAGTTAGAGCGACTCTTTGAGGAGATTAGCAAGCAGTCTGAAAGTGCAGGTGTTTCACAAATTGAAGAACAGCTTAATGAGTTGAGTCGCAGTCTAGAGCTATTACACACTCAAATTATCGAGTATTTAAGCCAAGCTCAACCTGAGCTAAAAGCCAACGTTAATGGAATTGATGCCGGTGATCATTCCGTGGTTTATGAAGATATTTCTGGTGATGAATTGGTGAAGTTGACTGGCTTAATTGACACTTTTGATACAGAAGCAAAAGCAGAAGTTCAAAGGTTAATAGAGCACTTTCCAAGTGCACGGTCTTCATTGGAGGCGGTGTTAGTCAAGGTAGAAGATTACGATTTTGAAGCCGCACAAACAGAGCTTAAAGCGTTCGTTGATAGCATTAGCTAATTCGATTGAACCTTAGTATCTCATTTTAAGTTTGCCTGATTATCTGCTAACTAATTGAGTATTATAAGGAGATCTTGGTCAAATTGATCTGGATTTCATCGTCTTTAATTTGAACTTAATCACTTATTTGTCATTTTCGTCTAGACGCATTTTTAGAATTATTTAGTGTAAATATCCAGTCTGGTATTTTGTGCATTTTAGGGAGGTTCTATGGCATTTTGGTTTTCGATAGCAGAAGCAGATAATAAAGAGTGTCGCCTGATAGGCCCTTTTGATCGTTCRGCAATTGCCAAACGTGAACAAGATATGTTTAGTGATAGCTTTTGGTGTTCAGAAGCGTTCGCTGCCAGGACGAAATCTTGTGCGTTAATGTCGGCAAGAAAGTTGTATAACGCGTTTGAACGTAACACCAGAGCATTGGGTATGGGCCAAGCTAAAGGTGGAGTATAGCCTTAGCTTAACTATAACAATCGAGGGCCTATGAGAACGAATAAAGTAAGATCAATAAGAGCAACGTTAGTTGCTCTTAGTTTTATTAACGATGCCTCTACAGTCTTGACTTAAGCCCTGCGTTAAGTTCTCAGTTAGATTTCGATACTCTTCACCATTCCAGCTTCAGCATGTCCAGGAATGTTACATGCAAACTCAATGTTGTTGTCACCGTGGAAATGCCACACTAGCTGTTTAGCTTTTCCTGGTTTGACCGTTACAGTGCTGCCACTGTCATGAGCGTGACCAGATGTCATTTTTTTCATCATTTCTCTATGCTTGATTTGCTCTGACATCGAACCAATTGAAAACTCGTGGTCTATTTTTCCGGTATTCATTACGACAAACTGAACCACGTCATTCGGTTCAATTTCTACTTCTTTCTTAAACGTTATGCTCATGTCGTCAGCTAAAATCACGTGAACCACTTTGTCTGGCTTTGCTCCTTTTGCTGGCATTCCAACTTCTGACATACCTTCCATATTCATCATGCCAGAGTGGTCCATTTTCATTTTACTATGGTCCATCTTGCTGTGATCCATTTTTGCCATGTTTTTCATCATTGCTGCATGGTCTTCTTTGCTCATTTCTTTCATCATTTTAGCGTGATCTTCAGCGTTCATATCCATCATAGATGAATGATCCATTTTATTTGCTAATACGCCTGTAGCAATAAGAGATAGTGACAGTGCGATAATTGTTTTTTTCATGATATTTCCTTAATTCAGTTTAGGCAGCCTTTAGTATTTAAAGGCTGCAAAGTTGTATTATTCGTTGTCAGATTTAGATTTAGATTTAGATTTAGATTGAAGTTGATTGATTCTCGATGCTTCTATAATTTCTCGATGCTTCCACAATTTGAAAATTGCAGGGATCACGAGCAAGGYCAGTAACAAGGCAGARGCCATTCCGCCTATCATTGGTGCAGCAATACGTTGCATGAC
>NZ_JAKJSW010000240.1:0-5911 GCF_050337375.1 Vibrio makurazakiensis
ATTCATGGCTGTCTCTCTTATTTGGCTATATTTCAATGTATGAAGTAATTAAACGTTGCGACTCAATGTCGCGTTGATGGAGTTAATTTACATTGCAATTGTTGCGTGTGCAACTGTTTCTTGTGTAAATGTTTGTCAAGAGAGCGTGTTTATGACGGTGTGTATTTTTTAGTTGTTTATTATCAGGTGGTTAGCTTGGTTCTTGGGTGTTTGTTATATTTTTAAAGTGGGTGACTATTGGGAACTTGAGGTAGGAGTGTTGCGTTTTAGTCAGGAAAGGGAGGACCAAGCTGAACTCTTTTCTTGGTTTCGTGTTAAAAAGTTCAGCCTTTAGGTGTTTATCTAATCACTTAATCACTTCGTTTTTCTGGCACTTAAGTAACTCGGTATTCAGCCACTTCTTTTCATCTAAATCATTATCACGCAGAGCGAATATATAACCATCCACTAGCGCCGCCGCACTTTGATATTCTTGGAATATGTGTTTTGGGTAGGTCGGGTAGTCCAGTTCATATTGCTTATCCAGCTTTTCACCACGCTCTGACCATTGTTCAAAAAGTTCGGAAGAAGAGGTCGCTTTTTCGTATTGATCCAGGACTCGATGGTGATGTGCAATCGCAATCTTCGCACAACGATTTGTTTGAACCGTTTGCTGTATGAGTCGCGCTTGTTCTTCTGATATCGAATCTGCTAACGCGTTTTCTTGCTGGATACGCTGCATCCGATCTTCAAAGCTTTCAGCATGTGCCTGAAAACCGAACAGTAGAGGAAGCAATATAGATGGGGTAATTAATCTGAGCATAATCAAAAAGCTTTTAATGTAGGAGTTTGTTTTATTATGCAACCAAGGCAGGGCTGATTTAACTAATTAAAAAGATAAACTGTAACCTTATATGAGACCATTTTGTTGATGAATGACTTTGAGTGTTTCGCATAGCGTAAGTTAATAAAACTCAGCCTAAAAGTGAGAGAGTGAATAACTGAGCTCTAAAATGTGCATTTAAGCCATCGTAATTATAGTAGAGATGTTCTGTTGGATTTATTGATAGGCATGAGCTTCGTTCTTGTTTAGTCTGGAACTTAGTGAGCCAGTTTTATTGATGTGAGCAGGCGTTAAACCGATAACAATGAAGGGAATTAAAAGTGAATGTGAACATTGTACCTGTAACGGCAGAATATGATGCCAAACTTAGCGAAATCATTCATGCGGTTGGTGTGGAATATGGCGCAGTCGGTGACGGTTTTGGCCCTTCAGATGAAGAAGTAAAAGCCATGAGTCAGTTTTACACTGAAGATCGTAAGAGCCTTTATTTGCTCGCATTTGTAGAAGACCAATTAGTCGGCGGCTGTGGTGTTGCCCCGTTTTTAGACAGTGCAGACACGTGTGAATTAAAGAAGCTGTTTTTACTCAAAGAAGGCAGAGGGCTTGGCGTTGGTCGTAAGTTGTCAGAAATGTGTTTAGCATTCGGTAAGCAGCAAGGTTTTGAACGTTGTTACTTGGATACGTTATCAAACATGAAACAAGCCGTTTTTTTATATGAAAAAATGGGCTTTAGCCACTTAGATAAACCATTAGAGGGCACTTTACATAATGGTTGCGACGTTTGGATGTTGAAGTCTTTAAGTGATGGGTAAGCGGCGTAATATCTATGATTTTGCGAAATAATCTGTTTTAAATACAACAAGGCCTCAATGAATGAGGCCTTGTTGTTTCTTCTCGTGAAGTTCGCTGTAATTACAACTTACTCGGTGACTACACGAACATGTTTTGCTTGTCTGATGGAGAGAATGATCTGTGGTACCAGTGACATCACAATCATACCTACCATGAATGAGTATTGAGTAGCAGTGAAAGACTCACCCATTAATACCATACCTGTAACAATGCCAGCCACTGGGTTAGCAATGCCACCGAATGTGAAATCAACGACAGACATACGTTGCAATAACCATACATACATACCGTAGCCAAGCGCAGTATTCAAACCAATAACCCATACTAAGCCCATGAAATTGCGTGTATTGAAGTTATTGACGGCATTCGCGTATTGCTCTGGTTCAATGAAAGCATGAGCAATAGAAGCGATAGAAAGAATTGCTCCGCCCAAAATCAGTTGCCAAGTTAATACCGTCCACCAGTGCATGCGGTTCCCCAAAGACTTGGTGATGCTGCTGCCAACAATAATACACATGATCGCGGCGAACATTGCACCTAGTCCAACCGGGTTTAAAGAGATCTGACTTGGGTTAAACAGCATCCAAGCCAGTGCGATTAACCCTGCACCAGAGACTGCTTGAATAAAGTGTGGGCGCTGCTTTTTCACTATCCAGTGGAATATCATCGCGAATACAGGCACGGAAATCATACCAACGCCTGATATAGCCGAAGGTAATGTCAGAGCCATAACGAAGATCAAGCCAAAGAAGGTGGCAATGTTGATCAAACCTAAACTGAATATGATCTGCCATTCACCTTTTTTAGGTAACGTTGGCTTAACTGCCAGTAATAATAAACCAGCAGGTAATGCGCGTAATGCGCCTAATAATAATGGTGGCCACTCCTGTAGCGTAAATTGCGTCACTGCATACGTCGTTCCCCAAAAAAATGCGGGGATCATTGCAAGTAGTATATTCATCTAAAATATCTTTACGTTAAGATAACCAATTGTGTGAACTGTATAACGTTAATCAATGATTGTAAAGTATCTTTATGTTAAACTAATTTGAAGTTTAAAAACCAATAGAGAGCGAGATTGCAAATGGACGCCATCGACCGCGTAGTAGAGCAGTGGGCTAAGGAAAAGCCGGAGCTAGAAACAGAACCAATGGCAATGATGGGCAGAATAATGCGCATTGCTAAATACATGGAGACTCAAGTAGCTGATCTTCATAAAAAATACGACATGAAGCTGGGTGAATTTGATGTGTTAGCGACACTACGTCGTTCAGGTAAACCTTATCGCTTAACTCCATCAGAGTTGATTGAAACAATGATGCTAACTTCAGGTGCGATGACCAATCGCCTAGATAAACTTGAAGCTAAAGGGTTGATTGTTCGCGCGCACAGCAAAGAAGATCGCCGTAGCGTGACGGTTGAATTAACAAGAGATGGTTTAGTATTAATTGATCAGATGATGACCGAACACGTTGAAACCCAAAAGAAATTAGTGAAGTCACTGTCTGCTAGCCAGAAAAAGAACACCAATCAATTATTGAAAACATGGTTAAGTGCTTACGAATAAGCGTTATTTAAGCCTTGCTTGGTAAGACAATGAATTACCGAGTTGGGCTGTAAGTTAGAAGAAAAGAACAGGAACACGATCAACATGAGCGACTTAACGCTGCAGCAAGAAGAAGCCATTGCAACTTTTAAAGAAAACCTCCACCTACCTGGTGGTGGGTTTCATCTTTTAATCATTGAGCTTTGCAAAGAGTTTCAATTGCCTTTTCAAAAAGTTCGTAATGTTTTGATGAATGCTCAGGGGAAAATTGAGAAGAAAATCCGTAATGACTTTGAGAACGTTTCTGAAGGTGATCTGACAAAGGAAAATTGGCTCAATATTATTCGAACTAAGTTAACCGACTTAGCGAAAGACAATGTTTCTGTTATGGACGCTTTAACGGAAAACACGAAGTACCAAGAGGTGCTTAATGTGCTGAAAGAACCGATCAAAAATGAAAATGATCGCGAAGATATTCTCGAAGAGCTCATGCAAGTCTATGAGAAGAATGTATTTAAGCCTTTGCTGGCGATGCTGCATACAACAAAGCTCTACTGGAAGCTTATGCTTGCTGAAGACCTGAATAAAATGACTGATACTTGTCGTCAACAGTTCAGTGATTATCCTGAACATATGGAGGCTGCCAAACTATTGTTTGAATTGGACGAGCAAGTTAGAACGGCAAAAATCGACGGTGAGTCGTAAATCATTTAAGCCGCGTTGCGTTAAAGCATGTAGCTAAAATAGAAACCGAAGTGATGAGCTTCGGTTTTTTTGTGCGAGTGTGGCTGTACTTACCAATATCATCAGGCACAAAACAGGGTAAGTTATATCGATGTAATCCAATATTTTAGGACATCTCTTTTAAGACTACCCGTTATCATTAGTTTCTCGCCCTCAGTATATTTCTCTCATTCCAACAACACAGAGATTACTGAATATGAAATTCAAATTTGCCCTTAGCGCTTTACTGTTAGCGACTTCGTTTTCGTCACATGCGGAACTGAAAATGTCGATCACCGAACAAATGAATGGTGTTCTAGTCACGGTTTACCAGGATGGGAAACGTCTTTCTAATGCTCAGGTGACAACCAACCTTCGTGGCCAACAAATGAAAGAGACTTCAGACAGAGGACGAGCATTTTTCTACAAGGGGAACATTCCAAGAGTGTATCAATTTGAGGTAACGACTCCCCATGGAGAGAGTGTTCAACAAAGCCGATTCATTGGACGAGATAAGTAAACGGTTAGCCCAAATGTCGAACGCTCTATACAAGTGACGTATTTAAATGGATTCGATATTTGGGGTTGTTTAGATCCTGATAACTAGGGAGCTCAGAATTATTTTTTAGGGGGTTAGCCCGTTTGATTAGAGGCTTTCCAACATTTTTCTAGTTTCTTCAAAGCCAACGTTTTTGCCTTCCCCATATTTCCTATCTGCCACGCCAGTACAATTTCTACCGTTCTCGCGTGGCCTATTTCAACCAAACTTCCAGCCTCTAGCTCGCTTGTTATTAATTGTTTAGGTAAGGTTCCGATACCTAGGTTACGTTGAATAGCGAGTAGCTTACTGCTCATTGAACTTACAGTGCTCGTTTTCTGATTTGATAAGATGTTTTTCGTTATTTTAGGTGCTGACTGAGCGGTATCTGCCACGGCTATAATGGTGTGTTTTCTCCGTGTCGATTCGCTGAGTGGATTTTCCTCATTCAATATTTGAGCGTTTTTCGCTGCTACCCAGATCATCTCAACACTACCGATGGTTTTACTATTCACTGTGTTAGGTAGTTCGACATTCGGCATTGACGAGATCAGTATATCGGCCTTTCCTGAGGTTAACGCCTCCCAACCCCCCGACAGAATATCTTCTTGGACATAGAGTTGAGTGCTGCATTCGGAAGCCATTTCATCGATTAATGACAGCGCAATGTCTTGTCCAATAATGCCATCATAAGAAACAAGCAATTCACTTTCCCAACCACTTGAGAAACGTTGTATCTGCTTAATGAGTTCATCTGAACCTGCGAGAAGCTGTCGACCATTATCTACTAACATGTGGCCGACTTGCGTAAATACGGCTCTATGTCCGGAGCGATCTAAGATCAGAACCCCGAGGTCGTCTTCTAATTTTTGAATTTGATAGCTGAGTGCCGAGACGGATCGATTAAGATGAGCGGACGCGGCTGAGAAAGTCCCTTCACGTTGTAAAACATCCAATAATTGTAAGGTATCAAGAGGAAGTGTTTTCTTCAGAGTTTTCATAAGAACAGTCAATATCTAGTAATACTTTCGGGGGGGGTAGGGGCATAGTATCAGCATTGGAGTGTGATATAAGTCATATTTATACGGGAATTTGTATACGAGTATGTCTACTAAAAATCCAAACAGGTTGTCCTATTTTTCTGGATATCATCCTGCTCCTGAGTTGAATAACCTACCCGTAAATTTTATAAGGGCTCAGCATTATGAAAATCAGATGGAACGACTCACTTACTTTTTTGGCACGTATATTATTGGCTTATTTGTTTATTCAAGCCGGTTGGGGAAAGTTATTTAACTATGAAGGGACTGCAGGGTACATGGCTTCTCAAGGTGTCAGTTCTCACTTATTGCCTTTGGTTATCTTACTGGAATTAGGTGGCGGGCTCGCGATTTTCGCGGGGTTCATGACTCGGTTTACTGCACTTTCA
>NZ_JAKJSW010000241.1:0-5906 GCF_050337375.1 Vibrio makurazakiensis
GAACAAGGAAACCTTGGTTATCAGCCAAGTACTTGTAAGACCATCACGATTGAATCAGGGAAAATTGTATCTATCTCTGATGCTGCTACGACTTCGCAAGCGCTTAACTCATCACAACAAGTTGAAGTTCTCGACTGCAAAGGGAAACTTGTTACTCCTGGGCTTATTGATAGTCACACTCACCTGATCTACGCCGGTAATCGCGCTAATGAATTTGAAATGCGTTTACAAGGTATACCTTATCAAGAGATTGCCAAACAAGGCGGCGGGATCATTTCTACAGTTCGCTCCACTCGCGAAACTTCGCAACAAGAATTAGTAGACCTTGCCCTACCCCGTTTAGAAGGCTTAATTCGAAGCGGTGTAACGAGTGTTGAAGTTAAATCAGGATACGGGCTTACATTAGACGACGAACTAAAAATGCTCCGTGCAGCTAAAGCCCTAGAAAGTCACAGACGAATTAAAGTCTCCACGACGCTACTAGCAGCTCATGCTCTTCCACCTGAGTATGCAGGAAAAGCAGACAGCTACATTGACTATGTTTGCCAAGAGATCATCCCAAAAGTTGCCGAAGAGAAGCTTGCTGACGCAGTTGATGTATTTTGTGAAAGCATCGGCTTCAACTTACAACAAACAGAGAAAGTCTTTCAGGCTGCACAACACAATGGGCTATCCATAAAAGGTCATACAGAGCAACTGTCTAACATGGGTGGTAGCGCTCTTGCTGCAAAATACGGTGCGCTTTCAGTTGATCACATTGAGTACCTAGATCAGCACGGTGTTGAACAACTGGCTAAATCAAATACAGTCGCAACACTCCTACCGGGCGCATTTTACTTCTTAAGAGAGACTCAACAACCTCCGATTAAGCTACTGCGTGAACACAATGTTCCATTCGCGATAGCCACTGACTTAAATCCCGGTACTTCTCCATTCGCTGACCTTACACTCATGATGAATATGAGCTGCACTTTATTCGGGTTAACCCCAGAAGAAGCATTAAGAGGTGTGACAGTCCATGCTGCACAAGCTATCGGACAGCAAAATAAGCGAGGAAAAATTGCTATTGGAATGGAAGCGGACCTTGCGGTTTGGCACATACAGCACCCAGCTGACCTAAGCTATCAAGTAGGTGTTCCACGTTTGTCTCATCGCATCGTAAATGGAGAGATCTGCCATGACTGATTCCGCACAATCATCGACTTCAACTCAATCGAATGTTGAGTTTCCAATAACTTCCCATGACTTCCATTGGCAAGGTCGGCATGACGCTGAAGATGGTGAGTTAGGAAAGCGTGTTCATCATGCTATTAAAGCTAAACAAGCATGTGACTTAAAGGACACAGAAAAAGGCGTATCTATTCTTGGTTACGCATCAGACGCAGGCGTCGCTAGAAATAAAGGACGTATCGGAGCAAAACGTGCACCCGACTTGATTCGTCGAGCATTAGCAAACATGGCTTGGCATCAAACGACGCCTATCTTTGATTTAGGGAACGTAACTTGTGAAGACGACTTGCTAGAACTGAGTCAGTCTCAATGCTCAGATGTCATAGCCCAAGCATTAAGTAAAACCAAAGTGATCACACTGGGTGGTGGTCATGAAGTCGCTTGGGCATCGTTTCAAGGACTAGCAAAATACTTCAAGCAACACTCGCCAGAATACACACCTAAAATAGGCATCATTAACTTTGACGCTCACTTTGATCTGCGTGCATTCGATAGCCATTTAGCTGAGGTTAAGCCGAGTTCAGGAACCCCTTTTAATCAGATCCATAATTTTTGTGTCGAAAACGACTGGGTTTTCCATTACGCCTGTCTTGGGGTAAGCCGCGCAAGCAACACCGCCGCTTTGTTTAATAAAGCAGACGAGCTAGGCGTTTGGTATGTCGAAGACAACGAATTGTCACACATAAACCACATTTACCACCTAACTCAGCTTCAACACTTTATTGATAATTGTGATTACATCTACCTCACGATTGATCTTGATGTATTTCCTGCCGCTACTGCTCCTGGGGTAAGTGCCCCTGCCGCCCGTGGTGTCAGTTATGACTTACTGGCCTTATTCCTAGACAGGGTTTTGCACTACAACCGCAAATTATTGATCGCGGATATTGCCGAGTACAACCCAACTTATGATGTAGACAGTCAAACAGCTCGTTTGGCCGCTCGTCTCTGTTGGGACATCGCGAATGCGATGGTTAAAGAGTAAATGTCTAATCAAATAGACAACAAATAATAAGAAAGACCAAAACCTACAAAACTATAAACCTGTAAACCTACGTGAACTAAAGGAGTCTCAAATGACGGATCATCACTCAAGTGACCCTCGTCTCGACACAACTCGTGAAATTCGTGCGCCACATGGTACAACTTTGCGTGCAAAATCTTGGCTAACAGAAGCGCCACTGCGCATGCTAATGAATAATTTGGACCCAGATGTAGCCGAGCACCCTCACTCGTTAGTGGTGTACGGTGGTATTGGCCGAGCAGCACGTGATTGGAAGTGTTATGACAAAATTGTAGAAGTACTTGAGCGCTTAGAAGATGACCAAACTCTGCTAGTTCAATCAGGAAAACCTGTTGGCGTATACCCTACACATAAAAACGCACCGCGCGTATTGATTGCGAATTCAAACTTAGTTCCACATTGGGCTAATTGGGAGCACTTCAACGAGCTCGATAAAGAAGGCTTAATGATGTATGGGCAAATGACGGCAGGCAGCTGGATCTACATAGGTTCACAAGGCATCGTTCAAGGAACTTATGAAACCTTTGTCGCCATTGCTAAAAAACACTTTCAAGGCGACCCAAAAGGTAAATGGGTACTGACTGGCGGTCTTGGTGGTATGGGTGGTGCTCAACCTCTTGCTGCAACTATGGCAGGGTTTTCAATGATTGCCGTCGAATGTGACGAATCACGTATCGACTATCGATTACGCACAGGCTATGTAGACAAAAAAGCCACCAGCCTAGATGAAGCAATGGCGATGATTAAAGAATCTAATGAGCCAATTTCTGTGGGCTTATTAGGTAATGCTGCCGATGTATTCCCAGAGCTTGTCGAAAGAAACATCACACCAGATGTCGTTACTGACCAAACTTCTGCGCATGACCCTTTAAATGGCTACCTCCCTCAAGGTTGGTCGATGGATAAAGCAGCGCAAGAACGGTTAATTGATGAAGCTAAAGTTGTGAAAGCCGCGAAGCAATCAATGGCTATTCAAGTTCAAGCCATGCTAGATCTGCAATACCGTGGTGCAGCAACAGTAGATTACGGTAACAACATCCGCCAAATGGCACTGGAAGAAGGCGTAGAGAACGCATTCGATTTCCCTGGTTTTGTTCCCGCTTACATCCGACCTTTATTCTGTGAAGGCATTGGGCCTTTCCGTTGGGCAGCACTGTCTGGCGACCCAGAAGACATCTATAAAACAGACCAAAAAGTAAAAGAACTGATTCCAGATAATCCACATTTGCATAACTGGTTAGATATGGCTCGTGAACGTATACAGTTCCAAGGCCTTCCAGCGCGTATCTGTTGGGTTGGTCTGAAAGATCGTGAACGTTTAGGGCAAGCATTCAATGAAATGGTGAAAAATGGTGAACTAAAAGCACCAGTCGTGATTGGTCGTGACCACTTAGACTCAGGCTCAGTAGCAAGCCCGAACCGTGAAACAGAAGGCATGATGGATGGTTCTGATGCTGTTTCTGATTGGCCTCTACTTAACGCACTACTCAATACCGCGGGCGGAGCAACATGGGTATCACTACACCATGGTGGCGGTGTCGGCATGGGCTTCTCGCAGCATTCAGGTATGGTGATTTGCTGTGACGGTAGCGAAGATGCATCGCAACGTATTGCTCGTGTTCTACACAATGACCCTGCGACTGGTGTTATGCGCCATGCAGATGCTGGTTATGACATTGCGAAACAGTGTGCCWAAGAACAAAAACTTGATTTACCTATGCTTAACGAAGAGCTGAAAAACCTTTAATGTCTGGAGATACCATGTTGAATTTATTACTTAAACCCGGGCAACTTGGCCTAGCTGAACTTCGTAAGATTAGCCGTAGCCCTGTAAACCTTTCACTCGATCCAGCTGCAATACCGGACATTGAAGCGAGCATGCAGGTTGTAGAACAAGTGATCGCTGAAGATCGCACTGTATATGGCATCAATACTGGTTTTGGCTTATTAGCAAATACCAAGATTGCACCTGAAGATTTAGAAGTACTGCAGAAAAGTATCGTGCTTTCTCACGCAGCTGGCATTGGTAAATTCATGTCTGATGAAACCGTCAGATTAATGATGGTTCTAAAAATCAACAGCCTAGCTCGCGGATATTCAGGTATTCGTTTAAAAGTGATTAATGCCTTGATCGACCTTGTTAATGCGCAAGTTTACCCATGTGTTCCTCAGAAAGGTTCAGTAGGTGCATCGGGTGATTTAGCTCCCCTTGCTCACATGAGTACAGTACTCCTAGGAGAAGGTCAGGCCCGACATAATGGCAAGATCATCACCGGCTTGGAAGCCATGCAAATTGCTGGCTTAGATCCAATAACGCTTGCACCAAAAGAAGGGCTTGCACTACTAAACGGAACACAAGCATCCACTGCATTTGCTCTAGAGGGCCTGTTCGTCGCTGAAGACCTGTTTGCGTCAGCTACAGTATGTGGCGCTATGTCGGTTGAAGCTGCATTAGGTAGCCGTCGTCCATTTGATCCAAGAATTCATCGAGTACGAGGTCATCGCGCTCAAATGGACGCAGCAACGGCATACCGACATATGTTAGATCAATCGAGTGAGATCGGTAATTCCCACACGGCTTGCGAAAAGGTACAGGATCCATATTCGCTTCGCTGTCAGCCTCAAGTTATGGGGGCTTGCTTGCAGCAGATCCGTAACTCTGCCGAGACACTTCAAGTTGAAGCGAACTCAGTTTCTGACAACCCACTCGTTTTTGCAGACGATGGCGACATCATATCTGGGGGCAACTTCCACGCTGAGCCGGTAGCAATGGCTGCTGACAACTTGGCCTTAGCCATCGCAGAAATAGGTAGTTTATCTGAAAGACGTATGGCGCTACTTATTGATAGTGCATTGAGCAAGTTACCTCCTTTCCTTGTCGACAACGGAGGCGTTAACTCTGGCTTTATGATTGCTCAGGTAACTGCAGCTGCACTTGCAAGTGAAAACAAGACTTTAGCTCATCCGGCTTCCGTCGACAGCTTACCGACATCGGCTAACCAAGAAGACCACGTTTCTATGGCAACGTTCGCAGGGCGTCGCCTTCGCGAAATGGGTGAGAACACACGTGGTATTTTAGCGGTTGAATACTTATCTGCGGCACAAGGAATTGATTTCCGAGCACCACATAAATCTTCAACCCGTGTCGAAGAAGCAAAMCACATCTTGCGTGAGAAAGTATCGTTCTACRATAAAGACCGCTACTTCGCTCCAGATATTGAACAAGCTAACTTACTGCTTAAGCTCTCTGTGCATAATCATCTAATGCCTGAAGGTTTATTGTGTAGTTTTTAATTTATTGTGTAGATTCAGAATAAATATAAAGGGCTAGCGATAGCCCTTTCGTGTCTTTTTTGATGAACTTTAAGGCAACCTGAAAGTTCAACACGCCAGTTATACTTTCAACCATTCACTTATTTCGAACCAGTAGTAACTGGATAGACCATTGAAATGAGAATAGTTGGATATACTCCACCCCAGATTTGATTACTAAAAGCGTATTATGTTTCTGACACCGTATTTTTCTACTCAGCAAGACCAATTTCAATTCACTCGTGAACAAGCAAGTCACTTCGCTAAGAAAGTTGCTGGCGACTTCAACCCTCTTCACGATGAAGACAATAAACGCTTCTGCGTACCTGGCGATTTGCTG
>NZ_JAKJSW010000242.1:0-5871 GCF_050337375.1 Vibrio makurazakiensis
ACACGTTCGTGTGGAAAGGAACTACCGAGAATAATAACTATGAAAGAAATGCCATTTCGCTGGATTGACAAATATCTCATTCATTTGAAAATCCAAGAAAAATTTTACTTACTCTTCATTCTCCCAGTCATTGCACTGCTTGTTCTAACTTTTGTGTTAGACAGCGCAGCAGATTCTTTACTCACTCACCTATACCAAGATGAGTTGCTATTAATGAAGAACCTGATAGAAGCTGGCGAGCTAACTCGGGACCAAGTAGCAAACCTACTTCGTGGTTCAGAGACTATCGCAATAGGTGCAGGCGCTGGTTCCGTGTCTGTAATGAATGGTGCATTTAGTATCGTGGCTATACACGAACAAGACTTATGGACCTCTTTGAGTGTAACGCAAGTCACCGTCATTGCTGTGACATTGTCACTGATTGCATTAGCTGTCTACTACATCATGACATTCATTGGTGGTGCGATGTTCGCAATGAATAAGTCTCTATCGACCCTTGCTAGCGGTGATTTGACGAGTCGAATGAATTATTTCCCTGTTCGAGATGAGTTTAGTGAAATTGCGATTACCATTGATAAGGTTGCTGAACGCGAACAACAAATGGTTCTCTCTATACAAGAGTCAGTTGCGCTTATGCAGCAAATAAGTTCTGACTTAAACCAATCGACTCAACAAAGCTCGAATATCTCCAACACACAGCAAGAACACTTAAACGGTCTTGCAAGCGCTACCGAGGAAATGGCTGCAACCATTCGCGAAGTGGCAACTCTTGCCCATGACTCTAGCACTCAAACGATGGATGCAAGGGGGGTTGCGCAATCTGGACAAGTTAAAGTATCAAACACATTAAGCTCTATCTCTAATTTATCGACAGAGATTCAATCGGCTTCTCAAGCCGTTGAAGAGCTTGATGCAAATGCAGCCCAGATTGATGAAGTAGTAGCAACAATCAATGGTATATCAGAGCAAACCAACTTGTTGGCTCTTAACGCTGCTATTGAAGCTGCTCGTGCGGGTGAGCAAGGCCGAGGTTTTGCCGTTGTAGCAGATGAGGTTCGTGCTCTTGCTGGAAGAACTCAGCAAGCAACGGTAGAAATTCAAACAATGATCGAAGCACTTCAACGCAATAGTCAATCGCTGACCAAATTAATGGAAGTAACGGTTAATAACGCTAATGAAGGCCAAAGCTTAATGTCTGAAGTAAATATTGAAATTGGTTCACTAGCCGAAAAGAACCAATCGATTTCAGACAGTAGCACACAGATCGCTACTGCAGCAGAAGAGCAAGGTGTGGTGGCTGATAATATTGCACAAAGTGTTGAAGAGATTCGTAATCAATCTAATAGCGTATGTGAAATGATCAGCACAACAAACGCTAACGTAGATCAACTACGTAAACAAAGTGACAGTATGGAAGGGTTGCTTACCGGATTAAAAGCGTAGCGCCCTTCTCGCTAATTATCGCTTAAAACCAGTAAAGGGCTGCTATTGCAGCCCTTTTGGTATTTGCTTTTCACCGACGCATCAATGACAATACGCCCCATTCAAAGACCAATTAAAGATCTCATTATGACTCCAGCAATTTATCTAGCTAAAGGCCGTGACAAATCGGTACGCCGCAAACACCCATGGGTATWCTCTCGTGGTATCGACAAAGTAGAGGGCGAACCAAAACAAGGCGAAACAGTTGATGTTTTTGCGCAAAACGGTAAATGGCTAGCTAAAGCTGCATACTCCCCGACTTCTCAAATTAGAGCTCGAGTATGGAGCTTTGAAAAAGAAGAAATCAACCTGGAGTTCTTTATCAAGCGAATTGAAAATGCTCAGCTTCTTCGTGAAGATATTATCGAACGTGACGGGCTTACTGGCTATCGTTTAATTGCTGCAGAGTCTGATGGTTTACCAGGGATCACAATCGATAAATACCAGGATTTCCTTGTTTGCCAACTACTAAGTGCTGGTGCTGAATTCAACAAGCAAACACTTGTTGATGCATTAGTACATTGTTTCCCTGATTGTAACGTATACGAGCGCTCTGACGTTGCTGTACGTAAGAAAGAAGGCTTAGAACARGTTGTTGGTGTACTACATGGTGAAGAACCACCAAAGTCAGTCGTTATCGAAGAGAATGGTATCAAAATCAGTGTCGATATTGTCGACGGCCATAAAACCGGCTTTTATCTAGATCAGCGTGACAGTCGTAAAGAAGCGATGAAATACGTCAAAAATAAAGACGTATTAAACTGCTTCTCATACACAGGTGGGTTTGGCCTTTACGCTCTAAAAGGTGATGCAAAACGCGTTATCAATGCTGACGTGTCACAACCCGCGCTAGATACAGCTAAGCACAATGCAGAACTTAACGACTTTGATATCTCGAAGAAACGAGCTGTATTCTTGAATGCGGATGTATTTAAATTACTACGTGAATACCGTGATCAAGGAACTAAGTTTGATGTGGTAATCATGGATCCACCAAAATTTGTTTCTAGCAAAAACAACCTAACATCTGGTGCCAATGGTTACAAAGACATCAACATGTTAGCTATGCAAATCCTTAAACCAGGCGGCACGCTGTTAACTTACTCTTGTTCTGGTCTAATGGGTGCTGACTTGTTCCAAAAAATCATCGCTGACGCTGCTCTAGACGCTGGTCGTAGCGTTAAATTCGTAGAGCGCTTCGAGCAAGCTGCCGATCACTTAATCGACACAGCCTATCCTGAAGGTTTTTACCTTAAAGGCTTCGCTTGTAAAGTTCTTTAATTTCTTTCCAAGTAGTCGCTAACTGCTGAGAACAGAATTTGTTATAGATAGTAAAAAGGGCCTTTCGGCCCTTTTTGATTATTGGTCTGGAAGGTGAACAAACAACGTATTCATCAAGTTTGTCAGCTCGTCTCCCGTGACCTGACCATCAGCTAAATTAGCAAATTGGTCACCAGTATGATCTAAGACAATTGTCTGGTTGTCCCCACTATTTCCAGCGTCAGATATAGTTATCACAATATCTGTATGCTCACCGCTATCATCAGTATCTGTAACTTTCTCAACAACAATATGCTCTAGTAAGTCTACCATCGTATTTTCATTTGGTAGTAATTCTGAAATATCCAAATGGTCTTCATTAACATGGAAGTCCGTAATCACATCTTCATGGTTTGCATAAGGCTCATCAACCCATTTAAAGATATCATCCCCCTCTCCACCAGTAAGAATGTCGTTACCAGCACCACCGATCAGGATGTCATGGCCGGCTCCTCCAGAGAGCTCATCATCACCAGCCCCACCAAACAGTTGATCATGACCTTCATCACCAAATAGCTTATCGTTTCCACCTTGGCCGAAGATAACATCATTCCCTTCTCCGCCATGAATTACGTCGCCTTTATCATCAGCGCGAGAAACATCAAACTCACTTGCGTGTTCAGAGATATACGTATGGATAGCTTTAACGTCAATTGAAGATAGAGGCTGGTTTAATTTAGCAGCGACGTATTCTTGCAAGGCAGCAACACCTTGTGAGTTACCGTTGAACTGCACCAAGTCACCAAATAATACATCAGCGCCGTCCCCACCAGAAATAATATCACTACCAGATGTTGCTAACGTTGTTTGCCCCAAAATCGCTTCAGCTAACTGGTCAACTGAAATTTTTGCATCTACTACACGATCACTATCAAAGTCTTTTAGTGTTGACTCTGATACTCCGCTCCCTATACCAATTGCTTGCACAACAGACATAGCCGACAGAACTTGATACATGTGTTGAGCTTGAACTTTAGGACTTAGGCCGTTATCAGCTTTAAATGTCGTAACATCGCCATCTTTCTCAACTTTGCCCAATTTCACATTGGTATATGGAGAATACACTTCATCATGGTGCTTTTTACCATCAATGATTAGGTTCCCATCAATATAAATGTCACCGTCAGGGTTTCTCGGAAGCTCAAGAACATCCTCGATCGTAAGGGTCTTACCCGTTGCTGAGTTGTGGTAGATCCAAAAATCACCTAATTGATTACCATCTTTTGTTGACTCATTAACTTCACCATCGCTAATAAAGAAACTATGGTTGGTCGCGCCATTATCTTGAAGACCAGCAAACCAGTCGACAGCTGAATCGAACCCGGCTTCATAATTTGTCATTCCTGAACTGTCATCTGTTATTTTGATTAACGCATCTGCAAAGTCTTTCTTCGGATTCAACCCACCTAAATCAATTGAAATCACATGACTCGCGTTAGTGTGAAACTCTGTAAGTAGAACATTAACCGTACCTGAATTATCACTGCCTGCGCTATCAACCAGAGCATCAAAAGCGGCTTGTAATTCGGGTTTAGCTAGAGAAATAGTGCCATGCATACTTCCTGACGTATCGAAGATAAATGCAATGTTGTAGTCCTCTCCAGGTACAATCTGTAACCCTTTGACATCACCGATGACAATATTATTTTCGTCTCCAGTGCTTATCTGGTCGTCTCCACTCTCTCCCGTTGATACCGAATAACCTCTAACGTTGACATCAACACTGTCAGACCCACTCGCCGAATCCGTGACCTTCCCATCTGATACTTCATGGGATACCGCTGTCGCTTTAATTGCGAAGTCCATAGTACCTGTATAATCTACTGGGACACGAATTTCAGCAGATGCAGCTCCATTAGCATTAAGAGCTAGTTCGTACACACCATTTATAGGGGTCATTAGCGTATCGCCAACAAACACGAGTAAACCTGAAGGGATTTCAGAAACTTCGACTTTATTATCAAGAACTTCGCTGCCATCAAGATCGTTAAGTTCGACTTGAATATCAAGAGGTAGTGTTTGTTCCTGAATAATTTCGTAGCCGCCATCAGGCTTGAAAAGTAAAACTCCGTCCGAAAAGATCAACCTATCTATCTCATAAATATGGTCACCATTCTCGTCCGCTGGAGTGTAAGGATCATTCGGAGTATCTATACCACGTTTATCTGTTACTAACCAGTGGCCGACCTTTCCACCGTGATCACCTAGATTAGTAAGAACATAATCACTAATAGAGCCAGAATAAACCATGGTATCAAAGCCATCATTGACGGTTGTATTTGTAGCATCGTCACCATCTATTCGATCATTGCCAGCTCCAGAAACAAACCAGTCGTTTCCAGCACCACCTTGATGGGTATCTGTGCCATCAGTTCCGATATACAGACTGTCTTGCTTATCTTGAGTACCCGGTTGACCGGAGCCTTCCCATTGATGAGCGATTTGAACGCCCTTATAACTATCGTCCAAATTCAATGTTTCGACTAGGTCAGAAAGCTGTTCACTAGTCAATTGTTGAGTATTTATCAAATTCTGATAAATATCACTGCTAAGACCATTACTCGCAACTAGATCTCCCAACGTTACTGTGACTTTAGGTGCATCCGCTATCGCATTAATATCAACCGACATTGTTGCGCTGCCGCTATTATTGACACCGTCGGTTGCGTGATAACTAAACTCAGCATAATCAGGTTTGTTATTTCCAGTRAGGCCCATGTCATCTTCATTAGATGAGCTAGAACCATGGTTCACTGGAACGAAGATTAACTTGTTAGATGTAATTTGTTCTTGCGTTACAGTAAACCCACTCCCAATCGTTGCAGTATCTAGGTGTACCCACGCATTACCATCGTAAAAATATAGGTCGCCTTCCGCTGCTTCAGAAGTGATCACGATGGATAAAATGTTTGAGTCAAGGTCCTCTACTTTGAAGTCCGCCCAGCTAAACTGGTAAGATTTATCCTCTTCGCCAATAACATGTCCATCTTGTACGGTAGGTGCAGTGTTATTGTCTTGTATGAGCCCTGTGCCAGAATCACCACCAATCGTGATAGTGTAAGTTTCATC
>NZ_JAKJSW010000243.1:0-5852 GCF_050337375.1 Vibrio makurazakiensis
TTATCGCAACTTATAAAATAATAACCATATTACATGTAAGCCTAATAAACTATGAGGAGCAATGAGTAAAAGACGATCTTGATCGTGATAAACCTTTAGAAAATAACAAAAAAGGAGAACCCTTCAACAAGAGCCCTCCCTAAATGAAACATTAGAAATAATATTCTAACGCTAACTCGACAAAATCATCTTTCCTTGCAAAATAGAGTAAATCGTCAGGGGTCTCATTTTCGAACAACCACCCATTCAGCCGCCATTTAAGGTTGTTGTTTATCCGGCTAGAAGCTTCGAGTTTTGCGCTATACACATCGCTATTATCTAGGTCTTGTGTGATGCCAGCTAATACTTCAGTGCCATCTTCATCATTCAAAGCGAAGCGAGTTCCTAAAAACACATCATTTTGACCTATCGTTTGGGCATTGTTTCCGCGGCTGTCATAAAGGTATTCCGCAATAAACCCGATATCCCAATAGGATTCCAATGCACCAACCCATGTATATTCAAACCCCGTTGCGACACCAGTATGGTTGTCGTAACTATCGCGGTAAATACTTTCTAGTTTCCACAGCCAATCACCGATAATGCCTTGAATATCTAACCCTACATGCTGCATTTGAGCGTAATAAGGCTGAAGTTGATTGCTCTCTAATCGATAGTATGGATCGCGATTAGTGCCGGATAAGTAACTTAAGCCAACGTCCCAATCGCCATACATTTGGCTATAACGTAACGCAACATCAACGTGGTGTTCTTCTTTAGATGATTCGTAAGTCGCATTATCAGAAACGGGAATGGTTGGCCTTAAACGGCCGTCTTCTCCTGAAAATGTACGCTCTCTAAAATAAGGGAGTAACATTGCATCTACAGTTCCCCAGTCTTTTATTGAGGTGAAGTGAACCATTGGTTGGCCAAGTTTAGATTCACCATCGACCGATTCAATGGCATCAGTTTGGTTTACGACGTCCACTAGGTGTGCCGATTCCGTAACCCCCCAAAACACCTTGCCAACGCCCGCGCGCAATTCATAATCATCCCAATAGGTAAGGTAAAGTGCTTCGCGTACGTCGCCATGTGTACGTTCATCGTCTTCACTGTCTAGACGATAAAATGGAGTAAACGTAAAGCTACCGTTTCCTTCTTCTTGCTCCCAATATAATTCAGGTTGTAACACTAGCGAGGTTTGAGCTTTCCCCTGCCCTTGCTGTCCATCACTGAAAAACTGTCGGTGTTCGACATTAGCTTGCCCGGCCAGTTCTACCGCCTGACAGTGCAACGACACTTGGGTTAAACCCAAGGTCATTGCTAACGTTAAAGACAGCTGTGTTCCAGTTGACACAATCCTTTTCATACTAATACCTACTTAGCTCGTTTCAGCGTGTTCTTCTGAAAGTCTTTGTCGTTAAGACCTGTCTGAAATGCCAATTCTGTTGTTGTTAACACCGTGCTTTTCCCTGTCTGATGGTTCTGCATTGCCATGGTATGTGCTCGCCAGTATTGGTTTAGGTATTGCTTATAAWCATTGAACGACAACGTTTTCAAAAGCGACCCTTTTCGGTCGTAAAACTCGACTTTCAAAGGTCGGTAATATTCTTGGTCAAGCCATACTTTTTGCTTGGTATAACCCGRATTTTTGTCGGTAGGGGTTTGTTCTAAAACAAACGTATCCACCCCTTCCAATTTGGCATCTTCCAGATAGTTGAACGTGTACTTCTCAAGCTCAAAAGAACTTAAGTCTTCGTATGCGAATTCACTTCCCATAAAAGGGCCAGACTTATTACGAGAAGAAATACGTTTCACGCGTTTTAATGCTGGAAGATATAGCCATTGGTCATCAGATTTGGTGATGTGCGAGTGGTTAAGAAAAGCCGTACCTTTTACATCCCTAGGCTCATCAAATATCGTCAGTCCTTTGTCGCCGTCATCATCAACTTCTAAGGATTTCAATCGCATTAAACGGGTGCTACTTTCACCTTGTTTGTTCCTTAAAAGCATTTCCATTGTCGCTACAGAGTCTCCCCAGCCCAGATCAACGTTCTTACGCTGCTCTGCGATTTCTCGCCCTTTTGTTTCATCAGCCAGCGCAGTTCCTGCAGAAAGTACAAGCATTAAACCTGCAGCTATCGCAGAGCTGAATAATGATTTCGTCATGTTTAATTGATTATTTTGCATATTGTTCTCCTTGAGCAGCCCGCCCATCAAGCCTTAACGTTCGGGCTGCATTATCCTTATTTGGCAGTAGCTGAAACTGGATGGTTAGATTTAGAGTCTGTGTTTGAAGCTGGTTGAGATTTAGTTTGATAGTGGGTTTTCTTATCAAAAATCATCAACAAACTTGGGAGCAGTACGAAGTCGACAACTAATGCGATGAAAATAACAATCGCGCTAAGCATTCCCATGTCTGAATTCAACCTAAAGCTCGACGTGGCAAGTACCGAGAACCCGGCAACAAGCACTACTGTGGTGATCCACAATGCCTGCCCTACGGTATGGAAGGCATAGCGAACAGCTTGTTCGGCTGATTGCCCTTCCATTCGTGCACGTTGATATTTACTTAAGAAATGCACCGCATCATCAACCACAATGCCCAAGGTAAGAGTCACAACAACAGATAACCCAAGATTGATTTCACCGGAGATCAACGCCCACAAACCAAAACCAATGATCGCTGGTGCAATGTTTGGCACTAGGCTGATCATACCCAATCGGCTTGAGCGAAGCGCAAAGATCATCAAACCAGAAATTAGGATCAAGGTGATTGGTAAAGTCGATAGCATGCTCGTCATGTTCGTTTCGCCAATGTGCGCAAACATCAATGACGGACTTGAAGCAACGACTTCATATTGTGGGGCGTTTTCAGCAAACCAAGCGTATATGCGCTCTTCCAATTCAACGAGTTCTACGCTGCCCAGGTTATCAACCGTCAACACCATTTTTATAGAAGATTTATCCACGTTAATTTGGTTGTTAAGGTCTAGCCCATAAGGCAGTGACATCTCGTAAAGCAGCAAATATTGAGCGGCTAACTCTCTGTCTAACGGCAATTGATAATAGTTCGGATCATCGCCATGCATGTTCTTGTTCAAGCGCATATATACGTCTGACAAGGTTGCAACGTGGTCGGTTTCTGGCTGTACACGCAGCCAATCACTGAAGTCACCAATAGCCTGTAAGAAAACCGGATCTGCAATGGCTTGAGATTCATTGGTTTTAACGGCGATACTGATGTTCGTCATACCGCTGATCGTTTTTTCCATGAAGTCAGCGGCTTGTCTGAATTCACTTGATTGATCAAAGTACTTCACTGATTCATCATTCACTTTATTCAGCGGTATCAAGGCTGCTGCGCCAACAATGACCAGAGTCGATATAGGCAATAACGCCTTACGGTTGGCAACGACAAAATCACCAAGTTTGTCCATAAACGTTACTGTATTCGACTCACTTTCTTGCACTTTCAGCGTTTTAACAGGAAGAAGTTTGAGTAGAGCTGGCAACATTGTCACTGACAAGAAGCACGCGATCATCACTCCTAGTGCTGAAAGGTTACCGAAATCTCTTAATACTGGAGAGTCAGACATATTCATCATCAAGAAGCCAATCGCAGTGGTCACCGAGGTAATCAAGATAGGCATTGCATTGAGCTTGATACTGTATTGAATGGCTTGTGCTTTCTCCATCCCGCGCTGCATGGCTTGTCTCATAGTCACAATCACGTGAACACAGTCTGCTACCGCAAGGGTTAGCACTAAGGTCGGGACGTTAACTGTTGCAGTGCTGAGGAACATCCCTGCCCACCCCGAAAGCCCCATAGTGGCAACAATTGAAGAGATGATGACAAGCAAAGTTGCAACAACACTAAAGAACGAACGCAGCATGAAGGTCAGAAAGACTAGAACGACGAGCAACATAAGTGGTACTAGGGTTGAGCTGTCTTCTTGAGCCGAGGTCATAAACGCGTTGTTCATCGCGATAATTCCGGCTTTATGAAACTCCACATCAGGGTACTGTACTTCATACTTCTCGATCATTGCATTGATCGCCGAGATCACTTCTTGTACTTCAGCGGTTTTATCTATTTCAGGCAACTGAACCGTCACATTGACTACCGTTACATCACCTAAAGCTGATACTAATGAGTTTCTAAGAAGAGGTTCATTCAGCGCGATATTCTTTACTTTTTGAATGCGCTGAGGTGTATGCGGATACTCCTCGTAAAGCAAATCTTCTACTAGAAGGTCGTCTTCAACCGCTTCTGTGTGCTGATAATTGGCTAATGAGTCGACACGGCTTGAATATGGGATCTGCCATGAATCGACCGTCATGTCTTGAATTAAGGTAAGGGTTTCAGGAGTGAAAACATCGCCATTATTCGGTGCTATAACAATCGCTAGATTGTCTGTTTTGGCGAAGGTGGTTTGGATCTCGTCAAACGCCATCAACTGCTTGTTGGTGCCTTCAAAGAAAATGTTGTAGTCGCCTCTGAAATAGAGGTTCTTTGCACCAAGTGCAGAAACAATTATTGTTGCTAATACCACTAGCAGAACGATAAACGAATGCTTAGTGGGTAATGAATGCCAGCTATTATCTAGCTTACGACTATCTAAAGCGGGCTTATGGCTGTCATGTTCCATCACAGTCTCCATTTGTGACGATTCGTCATATATGCTTCATAAAAAGTCAACCGAAGTTGACTGAAACATAATTCTTAGTCAAAAAGTCAAGATACCCCCTAAGAAATCGGGTTAGTCTCAATTTTGTGACGAATCGTCATTAATGGTTATTAATAAACCCACCAATGTGGGCTTAGATGGAAGCTAACGGCCTACTGACTCTAAGTAAGCGATTTCTTCACTGAACAGCTCTTGCTCAACACGACGCCAAGTTTTTCGGTAATCCCAATCACTTGATAAAGGTTGCCAATTTAAGCCGTCCAAAATCATATTTGCATTATGTAATACTGAATACGGATCTTGTAACCGTTTGATACAATGGCTATTTGATGCATTCTGTGACAAAGCATTTGAACCAAACGCTATTGACCAGTTTGCAAAAACAATCGCGTCTGAACCCACACCGGAAGAGAACTTTAGATCACCGCCTTTCACAGCTCGATTCACCAATTCATCAGCTTGAGCAATGACGAGTTCTTCCAATTGGTTCARCTCCGCGACACGTGCACTTGAAGCTTTTTCAAGAACCCATGGGCTTTTCGCCATAATTGCACAAGTAGACAATACCGGCTCCATTCGAGCATAAATTCGGTAAGCAACGTGCAACGCCACGATTTTCTCTCGGCTATTCCCTTCAAACTCCCCGGAGCGCTCAAACAAGATAGCTTCCGATTTAAGAGAATGAATACAAAGCGCTAAAACTACATCTTCTTTGCTACAAAAGTGATTGTATATAGTACCTTTCGAGTATGAACTTACTGACGTTAGCTTATCCATAGTCAAGTTCCCAAAGCCTTGCTCTCGAACCAACTCTTTAGCTAACAACATTAGCTCAACTTCTCTGTCTGCAATAGATTGCTGTTTTTTAGACAGCCCAGCTTTGCAGCCAAACATACTTTTTTTCTCACCTTTACAACTAAAACCAAACATAATTTTTCAGTCCGTATCCTAACCTAGTCAGTATTCCAACAATGCTCCTATATAATACTAACACGAATCATAAATTCATGTACTCAACCATTTTGTGACACTTCGTCATTTTTGACTTATCGTCATAATAGCTTATTTATTGATCATATCAAGGTGTTTTATAAATTAAATTCATACGACAAATATTAGCTAATCTACCTTACTCTATCGGGACAATTCAGCATGGGTTGTAGTTATAGAGCAAACCTTATC
>NZ_JAKJSW010000041.1:0-30207 GCF_050337375.1 Vibrio makurazakiensis
GAATCATAAGCATGAGCAAACCCATCGTATTGAGTGGTGTTCAACCATCTGGTGAACTAAGTATCGGTAACTACTTGGGTGCTCTACGTCAATGGCAACAGATGCAAGATGACTACGATTGCCAATACTGTGTTGTAGACCTTCACGCAATTACGGTTCGTCAAGATCCGAAAGCGCTGCATGAAGCGACTCTAGACGCATTAGCAATCTGTCTTGCTGTCGGTGTTGATCCAAAGAAGAGCACGCTATTTGTTCAGTCACACGTACCAGAGCATGCTCAGCTTGGTTGGCTTCTTAACTGTTACACACAAATGGGTGAACTGAGCCGTATGACTCAGTTTAAAGATAAATCTGCACGTTACGCGAACGACGTAAATGCAGGTCTATTCGGTTACCCAGTGCTTATGGCTGCCGACATTCTATTATACGGTGCACACCAAGTGCCGGTTGGTAATGACCAAAAGCAGCACCTAGAGTTAGCTCGTGATATCGCAACGCGTTTTAACAACGTGTATAGCACTCCCGAGCAACCAATCTTCCAAATTCCAGAGCCGTACATTCCAACAGTGAATGCACGTGTAATGAGTTTACAAGATGCGACTAAGAAGATGTCGAAGTCAGATGATAACCGTAAGAACGTGATTACTCTGCTAGAAGACCCTAAGTCGATCATCAAGAAGATCAATAAAGCGCAAACAGATGCAGAAACACCACCACGTATCGTAAGTGACTGGGAAAACAAAGCAGGCATCTCTAACTTGATGAGCCTGTATTCAGCGGCAACGGGTAAAACCTTCGAAGAAATTGAAGCACAATACCAAGGCGTTGAAATGTATGGTCCATTCAAGAAAGACGTTGGTGCTGCTATCGTTGAAATGCTTGAGCCGATTCAGTCTGAATACAAACGTATTCGTGAAGATCGTGCTTACATGGACACGGTAATGAAAGCGGGTGCAGAAAAAGCTTCTGAGCGTGCAGCAGTGACCTTGAAGAAAGCGTACGAAGCGGTAGGCTTTGTGCCTCGCCCATAGTCACTCTCAAGTGTTGCCGAAACCACCTATTTAGTAGGTGGTTTTTTTATATCTATAGATAAGTATAAATAGAAAAAATACCTGATTTACCTTTAGGTTCCCTAGCAAATTTACCAATTTAGAGTTGGGATTAGTATCTAACTTTGGTGTGTTTGACTTTATAAATTTGGTCTAATTTCGATTTGTGTTGAAAAATGACACCATGCCAAATAATTGACCATTGGAGGGTGATGGTTTCCTCATTTTTTTAGCAACTGACTTATTCCTTTCATAAATAAACCTGATAGTTAACTCAAAATACATGGCTGCTTATAGACAGTCGGGAACATAAAATAACGAACTCAGGTGAAACAATGGAACTCTTTCATAAACCATCATTACTTGCGATAGCTATCGGTAGCTTGCTATCCACTAGTGCTAACGCTGATTTATTCATTTCTCAATACGTTGAAGGTGGCAGTTACAATAAGGCCGTAGAAATTGCGAATAGTGGTGATAGCAGCATTAATTTAGACGGTTACTCATTAGCTAAATCAGCAAACGGTGATGGTTCGTGGGGCGCATCTTTACCTTTAGATGGACACGTTTTAGCGCCAGGCGAAGTACTTGTTGTTGCACACTCGAGTGCGAGTGATGAAATCAAAACGGTTGCAGACATCATTAATTCATCAATTGCCAATCATAATGGTGATGACCCATTGGCGATTCTGAATTCAGATTCCTCTGTGTTAGACATCATTGGTTTGATGGGCGATGTTGATTGGGGTAAAGATGTCACGCTAGTCCGTGCTGTTCAAACGCCATCGACTACTTTTGATGCGTCTCAGTGGGTGTCGTTACCAAAAGATAGCATTGAAGGGCTAGGCTCGTTAGATGCGGTAGAGTTACCGGAAGCCTTTACTTGTACGCAAGATGGTTCTGACCCTGTATTTACGACAATTCAAGAAATACAGGGTGAAGGTGGAACTTCGCCATTCATTGATGGCTATCCGTTCATTACCGATGACGAATATTTCGTTAAGGGTGTTGTGAGCGCAGTGACAACCGGTCTGACAAAAGGGTTCTACCTACAAGCTTTAGAAGATGACTTTAACTCAAGCACCTCTGAAGGTTTGTTTATTCACACTAACCAGTCGAGCTCTGAACTAAAAGCGGGTGATGTGGTTTGTGTTAAGGGTAAAGTACAAGAATATTACAGCCATACTCAGCTTAAAGTTGAGAACAACCAGTGGCTAAAACAGGGTGAGCAAGAAGCCCCACAGGCGACAGAGATTGAAGCTTTAGCTAGTGATGCTTCATTTAAAGAAACTCTAGAGCGCTACGAAGGCATGTTGGTGAAAACCACTGAAGCGCTTGATATGCGTGTAACTCGAACTTTCGGTTATGACTACGCGGGTCGCCGTAATAATATGGTTTTGGCTCATGAGCGTATCAACATGCAGCCGAACCAATTATTCCCTGCTGGTTCAGATGAAGCGAAACAGCAAACGGAAGACAATGCTGACCGTCGCCTATTTGTAGAAACGGATCAAAAAGCAGGGGACGGAGAAGTTCCTTTCTACCCTAATTTTGCCCGTACTGATGTCGACCAAGATGGCTCAACAGAAGATTACATTCGCATTGACGATACTATTGTTGGCCTAGAAGGCGTATTGACATACAGCTATGGAGAATACCGCTTAATCACGACTAACCAAATCTCGGCAGAAAACTTCGTACGTAATGACCCACGTACCGAAAAGCCTGATATGGACGAAGGTGATTTACGTATCGCGACATTCAACGTACTTAATTACTTTAATTCTCCATTCGGTGGGGACGCTAATTTGCATGGCGGTAACCGTGGTGCAAACACCCAAACTGAATTTGAAATGCAGCAAGAGAAAATTGTGAATGCGATTCTTCGTTTAGATGCTGACATTATTGGATTGATGGAAATTGAGAATAATGGTTTCGGTGAAGGCTCTGCTATCCAACAGCTTGTGACTCAATTGAATGACCGTATCGATCGTAAGAAAGATCGTTATACGTTTGTCGCTGTGGATTCAAATGAAGATGGTGTTACCGACGAGCTAGATTCAATTGGTACTGACGTGATCACCACTGGTGTTATTTACCGTGAGAAAGTCGTAAAGCTTAAAGAAAGCCGCGTGATTGCGATGCCAAGTCAGCAAGCACCAGAAGTGCTAGACGATGCTGGTAAGGTAATTGAAGACGGTAAGAACTATCAGCGTGACTCTTTGGCTCCGACGTTTAAAGTGAAAGGAACAAAAGAGAAGATCACTGTAGCGATTAACCACTTTAAATCGAAAGGCTCTAAATGTTGGGAAGATGCTGCACCTGTAGAGCAGGGTGGTCAAGGTGGCGTTGACGCTGACAAACAAGGTTCGTGTGAGAACTTCCGAGTGGCAGCTGCTGTTGCATTAGGTGAAGCCCTAGACGGTATTAAAGGCCATAAGGTGATCCTAGGTGATATGAACTCGTATGGGATGGAAGATCCTATGCTGATTCTTACAGATTACTCTGCAGAGAAATACGGCAAAGAGATTAAAGCAGCGCGTAATACTTACATTGCAGGCGTACCGCAGTTTGGGGATGATGGCGCGGTAATTACCCACAATTACGGTTACGTAAACGCTGTAGCTCAGAAACACCCGAATAGCTGGAGCTACTCTTATAATGATGAAGTAGGGGCTCTTGATCACTTGCTGATCAGCGATAGCTTAAAAGAGAAAGTTGTCGATGCAACGGATTGGCATATCAATGGCGGTGAATCTACTTTGTTTGACTATAACGAAGAGTACAAAGGTGATTTGCCAAAATACCAAGATCACTTCCGCTCTTCTGATCATGATCCAGCTGTTCTGGAACTTCGTATGGCCGGTTCATTTGGTATAGGTGCCTTAATGTCATTGTTTGGCCTTGCTGTATGGCGTCGCCGTAAGTAAGTTAACTTGTAGATACCTGTAAACAATTAAGGTCAGCTTAGGTTGACCTTAATTTTTAGTCTGACGCACTTTCCACTTGCCTTTCCTCATGGGTATTGCACAATACCGCCCTTATATCCCCCAATCACTTAGTGTTTAGCAAACGATTTCGACTCATGTTACTTATCATCGATAATTACGACTCTTTTACCTATAACTTGTATCAGTACTTCTGTGAGTTAGGGGCGACTGTGAAAGTTGTTCGCAACGATGAAATAGACTTAGCCGGTATTGAAGCGTTAAATCCAAGTCATTTAGTAATTTCTCCAGGTCCATGTACTCCGAACGATGCTGGTATCTCTCTTGCCGCAATTGAACACTTTGCTGGTCAATTACCTATTATGGGCGTTTGCTTAGGCCACCAAGCGATTGCACAAGTTTTTGGTGGAGAAGTCGTTCGAGCAAGACAAGTCATGCATGGGAAAACCTCCCCTATTCGTCATAATGGCAACAGTGTATTTCAAGGCTTAAATAACCCACTTACCGTAACTCGCTATCATTCCTTGGTTGTGAAAAATGGTACGTTACCAGACTGCTTCGAACTGACGGCTTGGACTGAGTTTTCAGACGGTTCTATGGACGAAATTATGGGTTACCAGCATAAAACCTTACCGATTGATGCGGTTCAATTTCACCCTGAATCGATTAAAACAGAGCAAGGACACCAGTTACTAGCTAACTTCCTAGCTCGTTAACTGTTTAAGCTTGTCTGACCGCGATCACTATTTATAACATTTTCTTAATCCTTTTTTACAAAAGCTGACTTTGCAAACTTATTCGCCGTATTTAGTGCGGGTAGGTCTATTCTGCTGTCCCCGCTATGCTTACTCACTGTTGTACTTATCATTATTAAAAAAAAGCTTCATAAAACAGATTACTTGATGCATAAATAGTCATAGGTAGTGACGTTTGATCAGTTGATTTGCAGAGTGAAAGAATAATCTACTATTGAAATGGTTAATTAAATGTAAATACAATGCTGCAGCAGGATAAAAGCGGAACAAAATAATTTTGTCTCACTTATAAATCATTACGCTTATTTGCGAAGCATGCGGTATCGATAAGGAATGTGCGATGACAATGGAAAATAAAGTAGAACGTAGTCTTTTTAACGAGGTGATGGTGCCTTGTTATAACCCAATGGAAATGATCCCTGTGAAAGGGGAAGGCGCACGCGTTTGGGATCAAGAAGGCCGCGAATACATCGATTTTGCTGGTGGTATTGCCGTGAGCTGTCTGGGTCATTGTCACCCAGCTATGGTGAACGCCGTTACTGAGCAAGCAAATAAGCTTTGGCATTTAAGTAATGTCATGACCAATGAACCAGCACTACGTTTAGCTAAAAAATTAACAGACGTAAGTTTTGCTGACAAAGTCTTCTTCGCTAACTCGGGCGCAGAAGCAAACGAAGCTGCACTTAAGTTAGCTCGTCGCTGGGCTGCTGATGTTCATGGTGAAGAAAAATCTGAAATCATCGCTTTCCAACAAGGCTTCCATGGCCGTACTTTCTTTACCGTTACTGTAGGTGGCCAAGCAGCTTACTCTGATGGTTTTGGTCCTAAGCCTGGTGATGTAACACATTTGCCGTACAACGATGTAGCAGCACTTGAAGCTCAAATCTCTGATCGCACCTGTGCAATCATGATGGAGCCACTGCAAGGTGAAGGCGGGATCATTTCTCCAACACCAGAATTCGTAAAAGCAGTACGTGAGCTGTGTGACAAACATAATGCATTGCTGATTTTTGATGAAGTTCAAACTGGTAATGGCCGTACTGGTGATTTCTATGCTTATCAAGGTCTAGGTATCAAGCCAGATATCCTTAGCACGGCAAAATCATTAGGTGGTGGTTTCCCAATTGGCGCAATGCTAACGACAGACGAATTAGCACCACACCTGAAAGTGGGTACACATGGTTCAACTTACGGTGGTAACCCACTGGCATGTGCAGTGGCTGAAGCTGTTGTTGATGTTGTGAGCCAGCCAGAGACGCTAGCGGGTGTTAAAGAGCGCGAAGCGCTATTCCGCGAAGGTTTGACTAAGATTAATGATAAGTACAACTTGTTCAGCGAAGTTCGCGGTAAAGGCTTACTGCTAGGCGCTGCACTGAATGAAGAGTGGCAAGGTCGCGCACGTGATGTGTTAGTTGCTGCTGGTAAAGAAGGCCTAATGGTGTTGGTAGCGGGTGCAAACGTTGTTCGTTTCACACCATCGCTAGTGATTACCAAACAAGAAATAGAAGAAGGTTTAGCTAAACTAGATAAAGCAATTGCTACTTTAGTTTAGTAACCGGTAACGCCATATCGCTGTTTGATATGGCGAATACCACAAGGCCCAGCTGTTAGTTTTGGGCCTGTTTTGCATCTGGAGGGAGTATTGATGCTAGTTGTTCGCCCTATAAAATTATCCGATTATGACGCGCTGCATACTTGCGCCGTTGAATCTGGACATGGATTCACATCTCTTCCGGTTAACGAAGAACTGTTAACTAACCGAATTACCCATTCTGAATATAGCTTCACAAAACCGAATGTCACTGAACCTGGTGATGAAGGTTACCTCATGGTTGGCTTTGATAGCGAAACTGGTGAAGTCGCAGGTACTACTGGCATAGAAGCATCGATTGGCTGGGACGTTCCTTTTTATTCTTACCACATCAGCAAGGTTGTTCACTCATCTCAAAAGCTTGGTGTAAATAACGTCGTGAAGCTTTTGACGTTTGGCAATAATTACACTGGCTGTAGTGAAATTTGCACGCTATTTTTGCGCCCAGCGTTCCGTGGTGGTTTGAATGGCCGTTTAATGTCTAAGTGTCGATTCTTGATCATGGCTGAGCACCCAGAGCGTTTCTCAGAAACTATTTTTGCAGAAATGCGTGGTGTTTCTGATGACGAGGGTAACTCTCCATTTTGGCAATGGCTGCAAGAGCACTTTTTCTCGATTGATTTCACTTTAGCGGATTACCTAACAGGTATTGGTAAAAAAGGCTTTATTGCTGACTTAATGCCTAAACTGCCAATTTACGTCAACCTACTGAGCAAAGAAGCACAATCGGTTATCGGTCAAGTTCATGACAATACGCGCCCTGCACTTAAGCTGCTTGAGCGAGAAGGTTTCACTAACCGTGGCTATGTCGATATCTTCGATGCAGGCCCTACGGTGGAATGTGATTTGAGAAATATCGAATCGGTTAGACATTCTATTCGAGCAAAAGTAACGGTGGCTGAACATTCTAGTTCACAAGATTTCTTGATTGGTAACACCTCATTTGAAAACTTCCGAGCGGCGGCTGCTAAAGGCGCCTATGACCAAGCAAGCGACACAGTGATTTTGTCACCAAGCGTTGCAACGGCATTGGAAGTAAAAGAAGGCGACTTCGTTCGCATGTTGGCTCAGTAAGAGTAAGCGACACGGTGGTATACACCTGACGTGCGCAGATTGAATTTAAGGATAAGCAGTATGACTCAGTGGATTGCAGGGCAATGGGTAGCCGGTCAAGGTGAAGCAATGACTTCACTCAGCCCTTTCAACAATGAAGTAATTTGGCAAGGCGATAGTGCGACACCAGAGCAGGTGGATTCAGCAGTACAGTCTGCACGTGACGCTTTTATCGTTTGGAAGAAGCTGAGCTATGAACAACGTGAGGCTGTTGTATTAGCTTTTGCTGAAAAAGTGAAAGAGAACAGCGAAGAAATCGCACAAATCATAGCTAAAGAAACGGGTAAACCAATTTGGGAAACTCGTACGGAAGCGGGCGCGATGGCTGGTAAAATCGCTATTTCTATTCGTGCATACCACGAGCGTACTGGTGAAGCTTCTCGTGAAGCAGCGGGCAACCAAATAGTTCTTCGTCATCGTCCGTTAGGTGTTATGGCGGTATTTGGGCCATATAACTTCCCTGGCCATTTACCTAACGGTCATATTGTTCCTGCGTTACTTGCTGGTAACACCGTAGTATTTAAGCCATCAGAGCAAACACCTTGGACTGGTGAGTTTGTCATGAAACTGTGGCAAGAAGCGGGTTTACCTAATGGTGTCATTAACCTTGTGCAAGGCGCAAAAGAAACAGGGATTGCGCTAGCAGGCTCTAAAGCATTAGATGGCGTGCTGTTCACGGGCAGTGCTAACACAGGTCATGTATTGCATCGTCAATTTGCAGGGCAACCAGATAAGATGCTTGCTCTGGAAATGGGTGGTAATAACCCAATGGTGATTTCAGACCAGTACGGTGATGTGGATGCAACGGTTTATACCATTATTCAATCTGCTTTCATCAGTGCAGGCCAGCGTTGTACATGTGCTCGTCGCTTGTATGTTCCTGTCGGTGAAAAAGGTGATGTACTACTTGAGAAGCTTGTCGCTGCAACACTGAAAATTCGAGTTGACCAGCCATTCGCAGAACCAGCACCATTCATGGGGCCTCAAATCTCAGAAGCGGCTGCGAAATTCATTCTGGATGCACAAGCAAATCTACAATCATTGGGTGGCGTCAGCTTAGTAGAAGCGAAAGCGGGTGAAGCTGCATTCGTTACTCCGGGTATTATTGATGCTACGGCAATCTCAGAATTACCTGATGAAGAATACTTCGGGCCCTTACTACAAGTGGTTCGTTATGAGTCATTAGAGCGTGCGGTAGAGCTAGCGAATGATACTCGCTTTGGTTTATCAGCAGGTCTTGTATCAACCAATGACTCTGAGTGGGAATACTTTGTTGACCATATCCGTGCGGGTATTGTTAACCGTAACCGTCAACTAACAGGTGCAAGTGGCGACGCGCCATTTGGTGGGCCTGGTGCATCGGGTAACTTACGCCCAAGTGCATTCTACGCTGCGGATTATTGTGCTTACCCAATGGCTTCAATGGAAGGTAATGAGACATTATTGCCTGCGACATTTAGTCCAGGTATCGAGCTTTAATATTTTCCCTCGCCGCTTTTAATCTCCTTCATGTTTCTGAAGGGAGTGATAACGGCGAGGCTTTAATAAAAAACAATAATAACAATATTTAGAATACATACGTCACAGGTTGATGGCTCAAACCGTTTAGGGGAGAGCCTTCACTTTAAATCCAATCTTCTAGCTTGCTAGACACCCCCCGACAAGGAGTCATCATGACGCCAGATGTATTATTCACTGCCCTATGGAAAGACTACATTCAACGCCTTTGCCCTTCAGCAGATAAGGTTCACCAACTGCTGCAAGAAGATGAAGCATTGATCAACGACCATATTGCATTGAGAACTTTCAACGTAGTACCTCTCGGTATAGAAACACTTGCTCAACCATTTCTAGATGCGGGCTATAAAGCTTGTGGTGATTATGTGTTCGAGAGCAAAAAATTGGTCGCACAACACTTTGAACATCCGGATATGAACCAGCCTAAAGTTTTCATTAGTGAGTTGAAAGTGGAAGAGTGCTCAGCAGAGTTACAAGCGATAGTCGCTAAGCTTGTTGAACAGGTTGATAGTGAAACACTGGCAGGGCATGAATTCTTGTCGTCGGGTAGATTATGGGAACTTAGCTTTGCTGACTACCAAACCTTAGCGAAAGAAAGTGAATATGCTTCGTGGCTTGCTGCACATGGTTATGGTGCGAACCACTTTACAGTAAGTGTCAATCAGCTGAATGAATTTGACGAAGTGAAAGATGTAAATAATCATCTGCGTCAATCTGGTTTCACGATTAACGAAGCGGGCGGGGAAGTAAAAGGGACACCAGAGGTATTGTTAGAGCAATCATCAACCATGGCTGACAAAGTACCCGTTACTTTTACTGAGGGTTCTGAAATCGTTCCTGGTGGCTTTTACGAGTTTGCTAAACGTTACCCTATGGATAATGGTGAGCTATACACGGGTTTTGTTGCTGCTTCTGCAGATAAGATCTTTGAAAGCACGAATGGCTAGTTAACCGCAGCCTGTTAAATTTAGAATATTAAAAAAGCCACCCAATTTGCATTGGGTGGCTTTTTAGTTTTTGCTCAGTTAATCGAAATTAACGAGTACCGTAAACTACAATAGTTTTACCGTGAGCAGAAATTAGGTTTTGCTCTTCTAGCATCTTCAAGATACGACCAACAGTCTCACGAGAACAACCAACGATTTGGCCGATTTCTTGACGAGTGATCTTGATTTGCATGCCGTCTGGGTGAGTCATTGCATCAGGTTGTTTCGCTAGGTTTAGTAGCGTTTGTGCAATACGACCAGTAACGTCAAGGAATGCTAAGTCACCTACTTTTTGGCTAGTCACTTGTAGGCGGTTAGCCATTTGTGAAGATAGACGCATTAGGATGTCTGGGTTTACTTGGATAAGTTGGCGGAACTTCTTGAAAGAAATTTCAGCTACTTCACAAGGAGATTTAGCACGAACCCAAGCTGTACGCTCTTGGTCTTCTTCGAACAGACCAAGTTCACCAATGAAGTCACCTTGGTTTAGGTAAGAAAGAATCATTTCCTTACCTTCTTCGTCTTTAATTAGAACCGCAACAGAACCTTTAACAATGTAGTAAAGGGTTTCCGCTTTCTCACCAGCGTGGATAAGCGTACTTTTAGAAGGGTACTTATGAATATGACAATGTGACAGAAACCATTCTAATGTTGGATCGGTTTGAGGTTTACCTAGAACCATAATATCTCACTTCCTCTGCAGGGTATGCTTGCTGCTTTCCGTGTTAATTAGCTAAGCCTTAAATATGGCCTAGTAGGATAAGAGCACTTTTACAGTGCTGCAAGCTATCTTGTGTTTCGGTTTAAAATAGTATCCTTTTTCGGTCACTATTTCTTGATTTTAATCGTGACCAACCTACGATTTTTTAAGCAAAATTGTGCACATGATCACGGTATGAAAAGTAACCTGGTAGCACGATGTACGGTTAACCTATTTTTCCGGTTTCAATGAGCTGCTGCAGGATTGGTCTAACGATCAGTTCCATAGCGAAACTCATCTTGCCGCCAGGGACAACAAGAGTGTTGTGACGAGACATAAATGAACCATCAATCATCGCCAATAAATATGGGAAGTCGACGTTTTTAATACCGCGCAATCGTATAACAACAAAACTTTCATCAAGGCTAGGAATGCCTTTGGCGTTTAATGGGTTGGATGTATCGACGGTTGGTACACGTTGAAAGTTAATATGAGTACGTGAAAATTGTGGGGTGATGTAATTGAGGTAATCATCCATAGAGCGGACGATAGAATCCATTACAGCTTCTCTAGAGTGACCACGGTCACGAGTATCACGGACAAATTTTTGTATCCACTCTAGGTTTACAATTGGCACCATGCCGATCAGCAAATCGACATGTTGAGATACGTTGATATCACCATCGACTACGCCACCATGTAGGCCTTCATAGAATAATACGTCTGAATCATCAGGGATATCTGTCCAGGGAGTGAACGTACCCGGCATTTGGTTATATGGAACTGCTTCATCAAAAGTGTGTAGGTAACGACGAGCTTGACCAATGCCTTCATTACCGTACTTACGGAAAAACTCTTCTAGTGTTCCGAAGTCGTTTGCTTGCGGGCCAAAGTAGCTAATGTGCTTACCTTGTTCACGAGCTTTACGGATCTCAACATCCATTTCTGGGCGAGTAAAGCGGTGAAAACTATCCCCTTCTACCCAAGCTGCCTTAACGTCCATCATATTGAACATTTTTCTAAAGGCTTCAGATGTAGTTGTTGTACCGGCACCAGAGGAACCTGTTACGGCAATAATTGGATGTTTAGCGGACATGACAACCCTTGTCTTTGTAGTAACTTACTTGTTAGCAATCGTTTTCTACTATAACACGACTTATTTTGAAGGACAGCATAAGGATAATTTCATGCTTTCTAGCATAATTACATGTGTCGACGTAATTGAATATCAACCGTCTCGTGCAGTTCTGAAAATACGATAACGGCTTCACCTTGTGCTAACTGATGTTTAACTTGGTCAATTTTATTTTGCAGTGAAACTTCCATATCACCGTAGTCAGTCCCTTCTCGAAGTACAAACTCTTTGATGAGGTTTTCAAGCGTTTCGGGTGCAATGTCTTGGTGTGGGATGATCATAAATACTTCTCTCTTTTATGTTCACAAAGTTGGTGAATGTCGATGATGTTAGCCCCAAAACTAGAACCACCTTGCGGTTCTAGTTCTGAGTTACTTAAGTTCTAGTGGGGTATTATGCCGAGTCTTGAATACTTTCATAGTAGGCAGGCAGTGCTTCTTCCAACCAAAATTTAGGATTGAGGGCACTACCTGAGATAAACCCAACATGACCACCGTTTTGAAACAGTCGATAATCGATATTATCAGGCAGAATGAATTTCGGGATCACATCATCGGTCATGAAAGGATCATCTTTGGCGTGGATGATCTGAGTGGGTAGTTTGATCTTTTTGAGCTTATGAATAGCAGAACATTGTGCATAGTAATCTTGCGCATTTTTAAACCCATGCAGAGGTGCAGTGATCAAATCATCAAATTCATATAAGCGCGTGATGTTTTTGATCATCACATCTGTAATACCGATCTTTTCTTGCAGTAAATGATGTTTTTTCAGGGCATTTTGTTTGAGAGAGCCGAGTAGATACTTACGGTAAACTCTGGAAAAGCCTTGTTCAATTCGGGATGAGCATGACGCAAGATCTAATGGCGCTGAAATAATAGTTGCAGCTGTCAGCAATGGATCATCTGAGTAATCCGCTAAGTAATTCGCTAGCATGTTGCCACCAAGGGAAATCCCAACGGCTACTTTAGGCTGCTTAGGAAAGCGCTCGTGAACGTGCTGTAAAAAGAATCGTGCATCCTCTACTTCCCCTGAGTGGTAAGCTCTGGCTAAGCGATTTGGTTTACCGCTGCAACCTCTGAAGTGCATCATCACTGAAAGCCAGCCGTCGTCGGCAAACGCATTCATTAACCCGTTGGCGTATGGGCTTTCAAAGCTCCCTTCCAAGCCATGAAACAGAATAAATATAGGCTTGTGCTCTAGGCCGTCGGAATCAGGAGTGTCTGAGTCTGGGCTCTCGCTCCAAGCAAGGTCAAGGAAATCCCCATCAGGCGTCTCTAGTGTTTGCCAGGTTGGGTTGAATAGCGCTTGTTTACGGATGAATCTAGGTATTAACGTTTGTAGATGTGGGTTGGTTAAGCCAGTTGCAGCTGTAAATACGGTCATAGAGCAAACTCAGTTAGAGGGTCCATTTTTAATAGGAGTTCGAGCTTAGTTAGCCCATGTATCAACTGAGCTTGGTCTATAGGTGAGCTGAGTGCAAGTCTCACATGCGGACTGATACTGCCTGCTGGTGGAGAGAATAGCTCACCAGACTTAACAGTAACTCCGAGTTTCGCCGCCGCTTGAACAAAATCACTCATACGCCATTGCTCGGGGATCGGTAACCAAAGATGAAAGCAATTGGTTTTGTAGATCGGGTTAAATGGGGCCAGGTATTCCAAAGCAAGCGTGAGCCTTTGTGCGACTTGTTGACGAACCTGCTGTAGAACTTGGTCGGCTGAGCCGTTTTCAGTTAACTCGCAAGCCAACGCTGTCAGCAGTGGGCTGACCATCCAACTATGATTTTGTAAGGTCGCAACTAAGGTCTGATATAAGCGTTTAGGCGCGTGGATATAACCGACTCTTAGCCCTGGTGCGAGAATCTTTGAAAATGCTCCAATATGGATCACTTGCTCAGAGTCGAAGTTAACTAACGGCGAAATGACGTCCTCTGCCAATAGTCCATTCACATCATCTTCAATAATGAGTAAGTCATATTGCTTGCATACATCGACAATGGCCTGACGCCTTTCTAAGGACATAATTGAAGTCGTTGGGTTTTGAAATGTCGGAGTCAGATAAATAAATCGTGCTTGGTTTTGTTTGCACGCTGCTTCTAAGCCTTCAGGAGTGATCCCTTCCTCGTCCATTTCTATCCCTTTGACCGACAGCTGTTTCTGCCTCGCGATACTTAGCAGTCCAGGGTAAGTGTATTTTTCGACAAAAATGGTATCACCAGGACGAGCGAAGCTATCTAGCACTACTTGGATGCCATGCTGAGCGCCAGAGGTGAATAACAGCTGCTGGCTTGTAACGAGAACTCCCTTAGATGAAAGCCATTGAGCARTCTGTTCTCGGTGGGATTCAATGCCATTGGGGCTTTGATACATCATTAGCTGATTGAGTACTTTTGGTGATTGAGACATTTTACCCATCGCTTGGGTCAACATCCCACTGCGCTCTATTTGAGGTGGGATGTTGTAGCCGAAGTTACACTCGGTATCCGAAGGGACGCTTTCCGCAAACACCCAGCTGGTTTTGTTTTTGTCTGTGACATAAGTTCCTGATCCCACTCTTGCTTCGATCAAACCACGACGTTCAGCTTCAGCGTAGGCTCGAGTAATTGTCCCAACGGTGACTTGTAATTGATCAGCCAGTTTACGGTGGGTAGGCAGTTTTTGATTAGCTTTTAGATCACCATGATCAATTTGCTCAGCAAGCTGATCAGCAATTTGCTTATACATTGGTGCACTACTTTGCTTGGAAAGTGACATTTCTTTGATTGTCATGGTGACAATAAACCTTTTGCTTAATGAAATCGTGATTGTTATGGTTATTTTGTCGACAAAAACATCACAAATCAATAATTAGCTCGAATTGTATCGGTACAATTTGAGCGGCACGACAAAAGGACATGTTATGGAGTGGCAATTTTTCTTTTCAGTAACTTTATTCGCAATTGTAATGACAGGAACACCGGGTCCTAACAATGTGATGTTGACAGCTTCTGGGGCTAATTTTGGCTATAAACGATCTATTCCGCATTTTCTCGGTATTGGGTTGGGTTTGGTTAGTTTGATTATTTTAAACGGAGTAGGACTAGGCGTTTTATTTCAAACTTATCCTATGATTCAGCAGGTGCTGAAAGTATTAGGCAGTGCTTATCTGCTTTACTTAGCATGGAAGATCGCTTCTTCGAGCTTAAATTCTAATAACGATACGAGTGCAGCAAAACCGATGACTTGCTTTCAGGCTATGTTGTTTCAGTATCTGAACCCTAAGTCGTGGGTAATGTCGATTACAGCCGTTGGATCATTTACCTACACAGATGAAAGTTACTGGATCTCTGTTCTGACTATTTCGGTTATTTTCATTGTCGTGCAGATACAAACATCTTCTGTGTGGGTTGGATTTGGTACTTTGATCCGTCGTTGGTTATCGAGCCCTAAAGCTTGGCAACGTTTTAATATTGGGATGGGAGCCTTAACAGCCAGTTGTGTAGTCTTTATCTGGTAATAGAGCGAAGAACTTATTGTTTTGTAATATGGGGGGCGGGTACTGCAAAAGCTTCGTATAACTCTTCCCCACCGAGTAAGCGGCAGTAATGAAGTGTCAACGGCTCTTGATGATTGATGATCAATGGTAACGCATTGATGCAATCGACTAAGTCTGACTGTTGCTGCTTTTCCAGTTGAAGTTCAAATTGTAGTGCTTCACGGTATAGCGAATCGGTCACATGTTGTTTTAGATGTTTTCTTAGTTCACGGTAGTTGTGTAATAAAGCCTCTGAGCGACCTAAGCATTGTTGGACTTTGTGCCAATCTTCTTCGTGAAACGAGACTTGCTGCTCATCAAGCCATTTGAGTAGCAGCAGCAAGTTAACGTTACCATGGTGGTTATTTTGTAGAGCTAAGCACGCATCTTTAACCCCTCGTACACTGTAGTACTGAAGGCTAAATTGCCAAAGTCGTTCTAAGGTCAGAGATATTTGTGCGTGCTCTCGGCTCATAGGCTATCTAGTTCCTGCTGCATTTGCTCTAGCTCTTCTTGAGCTGACATCCAATCCATTTCTACTTCTTCCAACTTTGATTTGCTGGTTGCTTGTAGTGCTAATACTTGGTTAAGTTTAGCTTTATTTTCTGCTTCATACAGAGAAGTGTCAGACAATTGCTGTTCAGCTTCTTCTAAACTCGCACTGAGTTTATCCATCTGTTTCTCTAATTGAGTCAATTTCTTGCGAATTGGTGCAGTCAGCTTTCGGAATTCAGCTTCTTTACGTTTTTGATCTTTTTTAGCTGTTGCACTGTTAGTGGTTTCTTTTACTGGCGCAAGGGCTTGAGCTTCTTTTCGTTCAATTTTTTGCTGTTCAGTTAACCACTTGTAGTAATCCGATAGGTCGCCATCGAATGGAGCAACTTGACGGTCGTGAACAAGATAAAGGTCGTCTGTTGTGGCACGTAATAGGTATCTATCGTGACTTACGATAACCATTGCACCTTCAAAGGTTTGCAGGGCAAAAGTCAGAGCTTGACGCATATCTAAATCAAGGTGGTTGGTCGGTTCATCGAGCAATAGTAAATTTGGCTTTTGCCATACTAAAAGCGCCAGAACTAAACGTGCTTTTTCACCACCAGAAAACGGAGCCACTTTGTCGAGCGCCTTTTCACCTTGGAAACCGAAGCTCCCTAAATAGTCACGCAGTTGTTGCTCTGTGTGTTTAGGCGCTATTTGCATCATATGTTGAAGCGGAGTTTCTTCAGGATGCAAAGTCTCTAGTTGGTGCTGTGCGAAGTAACCCATCTTCACACCTTGTGAATAGCTGAGTTCTCCACCTTGCTGTTTCAATTCACCAGAGAGTAATTTGATTAAGGTCGACTTACCTGCACCATTACGGCCAAGTAGGCCAATGCGGCTTCCTGGAACGAGGTTTAAACGGATCTTTTCAAGAATTAAGTTATCACCGTAACCTGCAGAAACCTCATCCATCATCATGATTGGGTTCGGTAGTGCTTCTGGCTCCCTGAATTCAAAGCTAAATGGGTTATCGAACTGAGCTGGCAACACTTGTTCCATTTTTTCTAATGCTTTAATACGGCTTTGCGCTTGGCGTGCTTTTGATGCTTTGTAACGGAAACGGTCAATGTAGCTTTGCATGTGCGACATTTGTTTTTGTTGCTTTTGGTACATAGCTTGCTGTAACACTAACTTTTGAGCGCGTTGCGTTTCGAATGAAGAGTAGTTACCTGTGTATTCATTGAGAAGCTGATTCTCGACATGAATAATTCGGTTAACAATTGGGTCTAAGAAATCTCTATCGTGCGAGATTAAGATAAGTGTACCTGGGTAGTTTTGTAGCCAGCGCTCTAGCCACATCACTGCATCTAAATCCAAGTGGTTGGTCGGTTCATCGAGTAGTAATAAATCACTACGACAAAGCAGAGCTTGCGCTAAGTTCAAACGCATGCGCCAACCACCAGAGAACTGAGTTAAATTCCAGGCCATTTGTTCTTGGCTGAAGCCTAAACCATCTAATAACTCTGCAGCCCTAGCTCGAATACTGTAACCACCAATGGTTTCAATCTTACCGTGGATTTCAGCAACTAACGTGCCGTTATCAATATTCTCGGCATGAACCAACTGATCTTCGAGCCCTCTAAATTCTCTATCGCCATCAATGACATACTCGATAGCAGTACGCTCTAATGCCGGTGTTTCTTGTGCTACCCAAGCTAATTCCCAGTGAGCTGGTTGGCTGAACGAACCCGCATCAATAGACAGCTCGTCTTTAATTAAAGCAAATAGCGTGGATTTACCACAGCCGTTTTTACCGACTAAACCGACTTTATCACCTGGGTGAATAGTGGCAGAGGCTTGGTCAAGTAATGGCTTACCGCCACGAAGAAGTTGGATATCAGAAAAAGTAATCATAGAGAATGCATTGAAATCAGAGGTAATTAGACGCCTGCATAGTAGGCTGAAACCAGATAAAAGTCGATCATTAAGCTATTTCAGTTATTATGCATATTGGATAACATATCGATAACTTTTGTTTGAATTTATTGTGGCTTTGCCATCGCTTTATTTTGTAAGGGATACCCCAAGGGAATGAATAATAGTCCAGCCAATGATCAAGCCGTACCTAAAGTATTGGTGATCTACGCTCACCCTGAACCTCAAACCTCAATAGCTAACCGAGTTATGCTAAAGAAGATTGAGTCTCTGGGTCATGTGAAAATTCATGACCTCTACGCTGCTTATCCTGATTTTTTTATTGATGTACCGTTTGAGCATGAATTATTGCTTGAACATGATGTGATTGTCTTCCAGCACCCATTATTTATGTACTCTTGCCCATCGTTGTTAAAAGAGTGGTTTGACCGAGTGCTAGGGAAAGGTTTTGCATTTGGTGAAAAGAGTGCATTGAAAGGTAAGCATTGGCGCAGTGTTATTACAACGGGTGGTAAAGAGGAAGCATTTGGTTCGGAAGGCTATAATAGATATCCATTACAAGAAATTCTCCAGCCATTTGAACTAACTGCGGGTTTGTGCCAAATGCACTGGATAGAGCCTTTAGTTCTTCACTGGGCAAGGAATGTTACTGAGATGCAACGTTACCAGCATGCTGAAGGTTATAGGCACTGGTTGCGTAACCCGTTACAGCAAGTAGGAGTCGCTTATGGCACTGACTAATGACTTCTTACAAAGCAGCCTGATATTTTTGTCGGCAGCAGTGGTAGCAGTACCGATCGCGCAGCGTGCGGGGTTAGGTTCTGTGCTTGGCTATTTACTCGCAGGTGTATCTATAGGCCCTTGGGGCTTAGGTTTGATCAGCGATGTTGAAGAAATACTGCATTTTGCCGAATTCGGTGTCGTTCTACTTTTGTTTCTTATCGGTCTAGAACTGAATCCTAAAAAACTCTGGACGATGCGTGGGCCAATTTTAGGGCTCGGTGGTGCTCAAGTTCTAATTACAACTTTATTGATTACCGGCGTCGCGACCTTGTTCGGAATAAGTTGGCAAACCAGCTTGGTTATCGGTATGGGGTTAGCGCTGTCATCGACTGCGATTGCTCTACGAGTGATAGAGGAAAGGGAATTAAGCGGTAAAGAAGCGGGGCAGTCCGGTTTTGCTGTATTGCTTTTTCAAGATATTGCCGTTATTCCAATGCTCGCGATGTTGCCATTATTAGCGGGCAATACCGGTGGTAGTTGGGCCGATATGTTCTGGATGGCCGCTGGTGTTATCGGTTTATTAGTTGGTGGCCATTTCTTATTAAGACCGCTATTTAGATACGTAGTCATGAGTGGTGTGCGTGAACTCTTTACTGTTGCTGCTCTGCTACTGGTTATTGGTATCGCTGTACTGATGCAAAAAATCGGCTTATCTATGGCGCTGGGCACTTTCTTAGCGGGTGTACTACTGGCTGAAAGTGAATATCGCCATGAGCTCGAAATTGCCATTGATCCTTTCAAAGGGCTGTTACTTGGTCTTTTCTTTATCTCGGTAGGGATGGCGGTTAACTTAGGTCTGCTAGCTGAAAGCCCAATAGCTATTCTTGTTACTGTAGTTGCTCTGGTCGTATTTAAAGGCTTAGTACTTTATGGATTAGCTCGCGTGTTTGGCGTACAGCAGAAGGCGAGAAGCCGAATGGCGATGATATTGAGCCAAGGTGGAGAGTTTGCTTTCGTTATCTTCACAGCCGCTAGCGCGCAAGGCATTTTGTCTGCTGACCAAGTTTCATTTTTATTAGTTGTTGTGAGTTTATCGATGGTAACCACGCCATTGATGTTGAAACTACAAGACAAATTCTTTGCACGTGAGCTGAATCAAATCAGTGAAGATGCGATGCAGTCAGACGTGATTGACCGAAGCCCAAGAGTGATCATCGCAGGCTTTGGACGTTTTGGGCAAATCATCGGGCGTTTAATGTATGCCAATAAAATCCGTATTACGGTTTTAGAAAGTGATGCAAGTCAGATCCATATTTTAAGAAAGTTTGGCTATAAAGTATTTTACGGTGACTCTACTCACCTAGAGCTTTTACGTGCTGCGGGTGCAGATAAAGCAGAAGCGATTGTACTGTGTACTGACTCGCCAGATGAGCTTATGAAAACGGTCGACTTGTGTAAGCAGCACTTTCCTCGTTTGAAGATCCTGGCACGTGCGCGTAGTCGTGTTGAGGCTTATCAACTTCTGAATCATGGTGTAGAAAACTATTCCCGCGAAACCTTTTTAGGTGCACTAGATCTAGGTCGACAAACATTAACCGAATTAGGTATGCACCCGTATAAAGCAAAACGGGCAGAGGCGCACTTTAGAAAGTTAGATAATGGAATGCTTAAAGAATTACTTCCACAGCACAGTGAAGATACGGAGTTAGCTCAAAGATCTAAAGAAGCTCGTAAAGAACTTGAAGAGATTTTTGGGCATGAAATGGAAAACGATCACCAGTCTCGGAATTACTGGCAATAACTGATAATAAAATGGCTTCTATTACGTATATTGACGATATCAAATAGAGTAAAGCTGTGAATCCAAAGTAGTAAAGGATGAATAACGTGAAACAGAAGAAACGCTTTATTGCTGGGGCTAGTTGCCCAAGCTGCAAAACTCAAGACACCTTACGCTGGTGGATAGAAAACAATATTGAGTTAGTTGAATGTGTCGAGTGTGATTTTTCAGAGCAGCGTAAACCGAAAGCTGTAGAAAAAAATGAACACGCGAAGCAAGAAATGATCGGTATTTTTAAGCCAGAATGATTGAGTTTCGATAATTTGTCCCCATAATATTCGGGAACAAAATTTATTCCTAGCGCCTAGCATATAAACCTAGGACCTAAACCTCCTTGGAGCACCCATGAAAATTGAAAAGAATGTAGTAGTTAGCGTAGCGTACCAGGTAAAAATGGAAGACGGCGTCGTTGTTGATGAGTCTACAATTGAAGCTCCGCTAGATTACCTTCACGGTCACAACAACCTAATCACTGGTCTTGAAAAAGAACTAGACGGTAAAGTTGCTGGCGACAAATTCTCTGCGACGGTAACTCCAGAAGACGCGTACGGCGAGCACAATGATGCACTAGTTCAACGTGTACCAGCAGACGTGTTCCAAGGCGTTGATGAAATTGAAGTAGGTATGCGTTTCCTAGCGGATACTGATCAAGGTCCAATTCCTGTAGAAGTTACAGAAGTTGATGGCGACGAAGTTGTTGTTGATGGTAACCACATGCTTGCTGGCGAAACTCTAACGTTTGACGTTGAAGTTGTAGCGGTACGTGAAGCAACTGAAGAAGAAATTCAGCACGGTCACGTTCATCAAGAAGGCGGCTGTGGCCACGATCACGACCATGATCACGACCATGATCACGAAGGCGGTTGTTGTGGTGGCGAAGGTCACGACCACGCTGAAGAGAAAAAAGAAGGCTGCTGCGGTGGCGGTAGCTGCGGTTCTCACTAAGAGCTGCAGAGTTGATTCATTGTTAACTGAATAAGTTAATAGTGAATTAACCTTCTTGAAGAGCCTCCTTAATTGGGGGCTTTTTTATGCCTGTACGAAAATTATGATTGAACAAGTAACCGTTATATTGATACTGGAGGTACAGGTTAAAAAGGAGAGCTGTAATGACACAACCTTTCTCAATCGCGATTCATGGTGGAGCGGGCACTATTTTGCGCTCGCAGATGAGTGATGAACTCAAACTGGAAATTACTCAGGCGCTAGAAAAATCAGTATTAGCGGGTCACCAGGTTATTCAAGGTGGTGGAGACGCGCTGGATGCTGTTGTTGAAGCGGTAAAAGTGATGGAAGACTGCCCTCACTTTAACGCAGGCAAAGGTTCGGTTCTTACTCATGACGAAATTATCGAAATGGATGCGTCGGTTATGCATGGACGTGATATGGATGCTGGTGCGATTGCGGGTGTACGTCATATTCAAAACCCTATAGAACTCGCACGTGATGTGATGAAAAAAAGCGACCATGTACTCTTGTTTGGCGAGGGGGCTGAAAAATTTGCTTTTGAACATGGGTATGAATATACAGAGCAAGACTATTTCCATACCGAGCGTCGTTACGAGCAACTGCAATCGATGAAAGAAAAAGGGTTGTTCGCTCTATCTGAATCGAAATTCCCCGAGAGTGAAACCCCATCTCAAACTCAATATCCCGACGATAAAAAATTTGGCACCGTGGGTGCTGTAGCGCTAGATCAGCAAGGTAACTTGGCAGCTGCGACAAGTACTGGTGGTGTGACAAATAAAAAATACGGGCGTGTGGGCGACTCACCAATTATTGGGGCGGGTACGATTGCTGAGAACGGTAATGTTGCAGTCTCTACAACAGGCATGGGTGAGTTCTTCTTACGTAAGATGGTAGCGGGTGATGTCGCGGCTCGAATGCGTTATTTAAAAGAAGATGTGCACACTGCGTGCGAGCATATTATTCAAGGTGAACTGAAGACCATGGGGGGAGAAGGTGGTTTGATTGCTATCGACCAGCAGGGTGATATTCACTTTGGTATGAATAGTTCGGGAATGTACCGAGCAAGTGTGGATACGCGTGGCAACGTCGAAGTCAAAATTTACGCCGACGAATAAATATATTGAAGCCTTCCTATTTTACTAGGTAACAGGTGAATTAGCCTGTTACCTGATATTCGTCGTATCACTAATAGCGTATCAATAATGCGGAGGAGGCGTCTCTTCAGAAGCATCGGCTAAATCTGAGTTGTCCATATTTTTCACTTTACCAACCACAAACTTCATTTGATCTTGCATCTTAGTGATCAAAAGCTGTTGCTGAGTAAGCGCATCATTCAAGTCTTCAATTGTCTGTTCTTGAAAGGCTAATTTGCATTCAAGGTCGTCAATTCGATTTATCAAAGTTTGAGTCTCGGTATCTGTCATTTTAATCGTCGATTTTCCAAGCTTGTGCAATACCAGCGGAAGTTGCGGTAATCACTCGCTGCTGTGAATCAAAGGCTGCATCATACACTACCGCCCGTGGAGGGCGAGTATCTTTTAATGGTTCAACATCGTAGTTCGAAATTCGCTTCCCGGTTTGGGCGTCCCAGAGAGTAACTCGACCTGAAGGTGTGCCAGTAATCAGAAGATTCCCGTCATCAGAAAATCGAGCGCTAGAGAAAATTAACTGTCTTGACCAGCTACTTAGCTGCGCTCGCTCTTCACCAGAAGAAAGATCCCATATCACGGCTTGATTCCCACCATCAGAAGTAAACGCGAGTTCGCCGTCTCTGTGGAGTGCAACTCGATTAACTCGTTGTTCATGTTCAAAGGTTCTTAAAACAAGGCCAGATTGGGTGTCCCATAAGTAAGCCTTGTAATCATTTCCACCAGAAAGTGCAAATCGCCCGTTGGAAGAAAGGGCAACAGAGTTAACTTTTTCTCGATGAGCAAGGAACTCTAAGCGCCTACCGGTGACTAAGTCCACATAGATAGCTTTACCGTTGGATAGCCCGAGTAAGACTTGTTCACCGTTACTGGATATGTCGACATCTCGAATCAGCCCATCTGATATGGACCAAAGCCCTTCAGCTTGAGTCCAAGATAGGTCCCAAACTGCAAAGTTAATTTGGCTTGCGGTAATGGCAAAGCGACCATTGTCGGAAATACGAATACGATTAACGCTATTCGCTTCTTGGTCTTGTTGGCCTAACTGAGCGAGTTCTTTATTATCGGCCAAATCCCAAAGGAGTAGGTGTTTCTCTTTTGAATAAAGCAGGGCGAAGCGGCCATCGCGGCTGAGGRCAAAGCTGGTGGTGCCACTAGGTTCAATCTCCCAACGTTCGACGTCGTTGTTCGAGAAAAAGCAACCATTTAACATGGTGATGACAATACAGCATAGTAATGAGTGAGAAATTATTCGCATTACTTCCAATAATCCAGAGTGTGTCGACTGACATATAACTAGTATATTGGTATAACTAATATATTCACACCAGTCTAATTAGTAGATTTGTGCACAATAACCAATGGCTTGACCATTAATTGGAGATTTTAATGAAATCAGTTTTAAAAGTATCGTTGCTTGCTGCAACCGTTATGTTGGCAGTTGGTTGTCAGAAAGAAGAACCAAAAGCAGAAGCGCCTCAAACAGAGCAAGTGCAAGCTAAAGCGGTAGAATTTAAGACAGAAGATGATAAAGCGGCATACGCTATTGGTATCTCTTTCGCGAACTACCTGAGCACGAGCATTGATAAGCCAAGTGAACTAGGTATCAACCTAGACAAAGAAATGGTACTGAAAGGTATTGAGCACGTATTTGCTGGTAACGCTGAGCTGAATGAAGAAGAAACTCGCGCAGCTTTAGAGGCACTGGATAAGCGTGTTGCTGAAACTATGCAAACACAAGCTGCTGAGAAATCTGCAGCGGTTAAAGAAGCCGGTGAAGCGTTCCGTACTGAGTTTGCAAAAGCTGAAGGCGTGACTAAAACAGATTCTGGCTTACTTTACCAAGTAATGGCTGCCGCTGAAGGTGAGTCTCCAAAAGATACAGACACAGTTCAAGTACACTACAAAGGTACTTTGACTGACGGTACTCAGTTCGACAGCTCATACGACCGTGGTGAACCAGCAACGTTCCCACTTAACCGTGTAATTCCAGGTTGGACTGAAGGCGTACAGCTGATGCAAGTTGGTTCTAAGTACAAATTCGTTATCCCGCCGGAGTTAGCTTACGGTGAGCAAGACACACCAACAATTCCAGCAAACTCAACATTAGTATTTGAAGTTGAGTTACTGAAAATTGAAAACGGTGAAGAGACAGCTGTTCAATAAGCATTGAGCTTAAACGACGTCAAAAGGCCTAACATTGTTAGGCCTTTTTTGTTTTTAACGAAGAAAAGTTACTTTTATAAGTTGTTCTAAATCACTAGTTGATAGGTTAGCTAGGTGTGCTATTAAAATTTTCTGATAAACTTACATCAATTTGTTGATTTTTCGCACGAAGGTAAGGACTAAGTGACAACTACAGAAACGATGAACGCTGATATGTTACTTGAGATGGAATCTGTCAATGTAATGCCATTTAGTGAACACGATAAAATTATTCTTAGATCTTATGAAGCGGTAGTAGACGGCATTGCGAGTCTTATCGGCCCGTTTTGTGAGATTGTTTTGCACTCATTAGAAGACTTAAATACGTCAGCAATTAAAATTGCTAATGGTGAAAATACAGGTCGACAAGTCGGTTCTCCGATCACCGATTTAGCATTGAAAATGCTTAAAGACATCGAAGGTTCAGAACGTAACTTTTCTCGGTCTTACTTCACGCGAGCCAAGGGTGGCGTGCTAATGAAGTCGATAACCGTTGCTATCCGTAATGGTGAAAATCGAGTTATTGGTTTGCTGTGTATCAACGTTAATCTTGATGCACCGTTTTCTCAAGTACTACACTCGTTTATGCCGACTCAAGAGGCAGAAGAAGCTGCATCTTCAGTTAACTTTGCAAGCGATGTCGAAGAACTTGTCGATCAAACAGTCGAACGTACAATCGAAGAAATTAATGCGGACAAATCGGTATCGAACAATACCAAAAACCGTCAAATTGTGATGGAGCTATACGATAAAGGTATCTTTGATATCAAAGATGCGATTAACCGTGTCGCAGATCGTTTGAATATCTCCAAGCATACGGTTTACTTGTATATTCGTCAGCGTAAAACAGAGGATGAAGAAGGTTGAGCTTAACTTTTACTTTACTTGTGAATGGTTCTGTATATGGAAGTCAGTCTGCTCGTAATGCTTTTCTTTTTGCACAAGCGTTGATTAAAAAGGGACACCAATTAACGAGTGTCTTCTTTTATCAAGACGGCGTGACTCATGGTTCAAGTTTAACTGTACCCGCAAACGATGAATTTGACAGTGTGACAGAATGGCAGAAGCTTGCATCAGAGCATAATGTTCGACTGGAAACATGTGTTGCGGCTGCGCTGCGCAGAGGCGTGGTTGGTCAGGATGAAGCGACTCAACATCAGCTTGCTACGTCAAATCTTGCTGACGGGTTCGCACAGGCCGGATTAGGCAGTCTTGCCGAAGCTCTTCTAACTCAAGATCGGGTTGTACAGTTTTGAAAAAAATAGCCTTCGTATTTCATAACTTTCCTCATTCGACAGCATCAGGTCGAGAAGGGCTAGACGCTTTGCTTGCAGCTTCGGCATATACTGACGATATCGCAGTATTTTTTGTCGGGGATGGCGTTACGCAGCTACTCAAAGAGCAAACTCCGGCTAAAGTACTTAGTCGAGATTACGTAGCAGCTTTCAAGTTGATGGATTTATACGATATCGAACAAGTGTATGTTTGTGAAAATAGCTTACAAAAGTTCGGTTTGAAGTCGAGTGATCTTGTCATTGATACTGAAACATTGACGACAACGGAGATTGCTCTGAAGATGGGACAGTGCGACCAATTGTTAACCTTTTAAGGCCTGTAATGCTTCATATTGTAAAATCTTTAGACAAGTTAACGTTGGTTCTCGACCTTCTAATCGATGGCGATGAGCTAATTTTGACTGAAAATTCAGTCTATGCTGCGCTTCCAAATCATGATTATTTTTCTCGAATGCAGTCAATAAATTCCGTCTCAGTTCTAGAAGCGGATGTGCAAAGCCGTGGCTTGCAAAATTTGGTGGCAAATTCAATTACACAAGTCGATTTTGAAACATTTGTCGATCTCACAATTTATAATGTTAAATCAATAACTTGGTAGTTGGTTTGAGTGTGATGATTACCATGCGCAAATTGTTGAGCTCTAGATGGCTAAAAAAGATCTGTATATTTCTTGACACACCTCTCACTGCTGAATAGAATTTTGCGTCCCTATTTACACTCTGTGTATAGGGACTAGATTTTTCATCAAGCTTACTTTTAAGTAAATCAGGAGCTAGTTAATGGCAACTATTAACCAGTTGGTTCGCAAACCTCGTGTAAAGCAAGTTGTTAAAAGCAACGTGCCTGCACTAGAAGCGTGCCCACAAAAACGTGGTGTATGTACTCGTGTTTACACTACTACACCTAAAAAACCTAACTCAGCACTTCGTAAAGTATGTCGTGTTCGTCTAACGAACGGCTTCGAAGTAACGTCGTACATCGGCGGTGAAGGTCACAACCTACAAGAGCACAGTGTTGTTCTAATCCGCGGCGGTCGTGTTAAAGACCTTCCGGGTGTACGTTACCACACTGTACGTGGCGCACTTGACTGTGCTGGCGTAAATGACCGTAAGAAAGGTCGTTCTAAGTACGGTGTTAAACGTCCTAAGTCTTAATGGATTCCGTTAAGTAAGGCCAAACACTAAATTAATTTAAATTCTTAATTTTTGAAAAAACTGTAAAGTTTTGGATAACCTGAAGAAGACAACGGAGAATATCCATGCCACGTCGTCGCGTAATAGGTCAGCGTAAGATCCTTCCAGATCCTAAGTTCAAATCTGAATTGCTGGCAAAATTCGTTAACATCCTAATGGTTGACGGAAAGAAATCTACTGCAGAGAAAATTGTTTACACTGCACTAGAAACTATGGCTGAGAAATCTGGTAAAGATCACTTAGCTGTATTTGAAGAAGCTCTTGAAAATGTTCGCCCAGCGGTAGAAGTTAAATCTCGCCGTGTAGGTGGTTCAACTTACCAAGTACCTGTAGAAGTTCGTCCGGTTCGCCGTAACGCTCTTGCTATGCGTTGGGTAGTTGAAGCTGCGCGTAAGCGTGGTGAAAAATCTATGGCTCAACGCCTAGCTGCTGAAATGCTAGACGCGTCTGAGAACAAAGGTACTGCGGTTAAGAAACGTGAAGACGTTCACCGCATGGCTGATGCTAACAAAGCATTCGCTCATTACCGTTGGTAATACCTTTATAGTGCTGCAAGGTTCCTTGCAGCGCTTCTTTAGTTCCTATGCGAAAGCTAGGAACTATTGCTATTTCTAGGGTTTAAATATTTAAGCTGTTTTAAATACGTCATCTTTGACATAGCAATAGTCCCTAAGTCTCTAAGTTAAGAGGATTCAACCGTGGCTCGTAAAACACCTATTGAGCGCTACCGTAATATTGGTATCGTTGCTCACGTAGATGCAGGTAAAACAACCACAAGTGAACGTATTCTGTTCTATACCGGTCTTTCTCACAAAATTGGCGAAGTTCACGATGGTGCTGCCACCATGGATTGGATGGAACAAGAGCAAGAGCGCGGTATTACGATCACTTCTGCTGCTACCACTACGTTTTGGCGTGGTATGGAAGCACAGTATCAAGATCACCGCATCAATATCATCGACACTCCAGGGCACGTAGATTTTACTATCGAAGTAGAACGTTCTTTGCGTGTACTTGATGGCGCTGTTGTTGTGTTTTGTGGCTCATCTGGTGTTGAACCTCAGTCTGAGACTGTATGGCGTCAAGCGGACAAATATAAAGTTCCTCGTATGGTTTTCGTTAATAAGATGGACCGTACGGGCGCAGACTTCTTAAGAGTCGTAGAGCAAATTAAAGATCGTCTTGGTGCGAACCCTGTTCCTATCCAATTAAACATTGGTGCAGAAGATGAGTTCAAAGGTGTTGTTGACCTAATCAAGATGAAAGCAATTAACTGGAATGAAGCCGATCAAGGCATGACCTTCAATTACGAAGAAATTCCAGCTGACATGCAAGAAATGGCTGAAGAATACCGCACTGAACTTGTTGAAGCTGCTGCTGAAGCATCTGAGGAGCTTATGGATAAATACCTTGAAGAAGGCGAGTTATCTGAAGCTGAAATCAAGCAAGGTCTTCGTATTCGTACACTTAATAATGAAATTGTTCTTGCTACCTGTGGTAGTGCATTCAAGAACAAAGGTGTACAAGCTGTACTTGATGCTGTTGTTGAGTTCCTTCCATCTCCTGTTGATGTACCTGCTATTAAAGGTGTTGATGCAGATGATAATGAAGCTGAACGTCATGCTGATGACAACGAACCGTTTTCGGCTCTCGCATTCAAAATTGCAACAGACCCATTTGTTGGTACTTTAACTTTCGTACGTGTTTATTCTGGTGTTGTTGAAAGTGGTAAAACCGCTTACAACTCAGTAAAACAAAAACGTGAGCGTTTAGGTCGCATTGTTCAAATGCACTCAAACAAGCGTGAAGAAGTGAAAGAAGTACGAGCAGGTGACATCGCAGCGATTATTGGCTTAAAAGATGTCACTACTGGTGAAACTCTATGTGATCAAGACCATAAGATTGTTCTTGAGCGTATGGAATTCCCAGATCCTGTTATTCAGATCGTAGTTGAGCCTCGTTCTCAAGCCGATCAAGATAAAATGACAATTGCGTTAAGCAAGCTTGCAGCAGAAGACCCGTCTTTCCGTGTAGAAATAGACGACGAAACTGGCCAGACATTGATCTCTGGTATGGGTGAACTGCACTTAGATATCATCGTTGACCGTATGAAGCGCGAATTTAGCGTTAACTGCAACGTTGGTAATCCTCAAGTAGCTTATCGTGAAACAATTCGTGGTACAGCGAAAGCTGAAGGTAAATTTATCCGTGAGCATGGTGGTAAAGGTCAATACGGTCACGTATGGCTACAACTAGAACCATCAGAAGTTGGCGAAGGTTTTGTCTTCGTTAACGATATTGCTAATGGAATAGTACCGAAAGAATTTATTGACTCTGTCGCGAAAGGCGTTGAAGAGCAAATGAATAATGGTGTGCTTGCTGGCTATCCTGTTTTGGATATCAAAGCTACACTATATGATGGTTCTTACCATGAAGTAGATTCAAGTGAGATGGCGTTTACAATCGCTGCCTCTATGGCTTTCAGAACTGGTGCGCTTGAAGCACAACCAGTACTGCTTGAGCCTATGATGAAAGTTGAAGTAACTACTCCAGAAGACTGGATGGGTGACGTTGTTGGCGATATTAACCGTCGTCGCGGCATCATCGAAGGTATGGACGAGGGGACAGCTGGCCTGAAGATAATTCGTGCACAAGTTCCGTTGTCAGCTATGTTCGGTTACGCAACTGATTTACGTTCTGCGACACAAGGTCGTGCTTCATACTCTATGGAGTTTAGTGAGTACGCTGAAGTGGCTAAAAATGTTGCAAATGCAATCATTGCAGAACGTGGTTAATAAAGTAGGACGTATATTTTTTCATTTTTTTGAAAATCCATACGTCCAAATATTGCGCTAGCGAGAGTTGGCGCATAAAATAGCAATTTCTGGCGCGTCTTGATCAATAATGATCATGGCGAATCATAACTAGGAAGGAACACGCTCGTGTCTAAAGAAAAATTTGAACGTACGAAACCGCACGTAAACGTTGGTACTATCGGCCACGTTGACCACGGTAAAACAACTCTAACTGCTGCTATCTGTACTACACTTTCAAAAGTGTACGGTGGTGAAGCTAAAGACTTCGCATCTATCGATAACGCTCCAGAAG